>NZ_RQFY01000001.1:600000-868904 GCF_004769555.1 Leptospira koniambonensis
GCTTCATGATAATAATATCGTTCCGGACCAATATGTGGCAGCTAACCCACAATTTTTCGGAAAGACTGCATTACAGATCTATGATGAAACAGTTGCTGCTTTAACTGCTGCAGGGATCGTAGTTGTATTAAATAACCATACTACCTTCTCAGAATGGTGCTGTGGATTTGACTATAATGGTCAATGGTATCATACAGGATCTTCCTTCGCTTATAACCAAACTCCTGAAATGTGGAAAGCAGATTGGGTGTTCCTCGTAAATCGTTATAAGAATAATAAGTTAGTTGCTGCTGCGGATCTTAGAAACGAAGTTCGCACCCAACGTTTTAACGATACTCATTTACCGAATAGCCCTAACTGGGGTTGGAATAATATAGACGATTGGCGTAAGGCTGCTGGCGAAGCTGGAAATGATATCTTACGAGCAAACCCAGACATGGTAATCGTTGTCGAAGGTATCAACTGGTGGGGAGCGATCCCAATCTTAGGTTCAGGAGAACGTCCTCACTTAAAACCTGTTAGAGATCTTCAAGTCCATATTCGTAATGTAAACAAACTGGTGTATGCCGCTCATAACTACGGATTTATCGGACCTAAACATAACGGTGACGATGCTACTTCCGGCGGAAATATCAAATACAAGGATATGGATCTAAATACATTCAGAAACACTATCACAGACGAATGGGGATATGTAACTGATCCAGACGCAGTTACTACGGCTCCTGTTTGGGTAAGTGAATTCGGAGCTTCTCCAGGGGAAACAAATCCTGCAGATAGAGAATGGCTCAAAAGACTTGTGGATTATTTAATTGAGAAGGATCTTGATTTCGCATTCTGGCCTCTGAACGGAGAGGACGAATGGGGACTTGTAACTTCTGACTGGTCTCAAACCAAAAGAGGAAATTGGCGTGATGAGCATATGGATCGCCTTCTTGCTTTCAATGGTAAGACTGGATCTGTTGCATATGTAGATCATTTGACTAAGATAGGATTTAACGGTGTAGATGATAACGTAAGTACTATCGATAATGATTGGTTATCAGGTGCAAACAAAGGAACCTGTCCGGATGGAGAACGTCTATTAGGATTAAGCCGTGACCAAAGAGCACTTTGTAGTGATACAAAATATGGAAAACTTTGGCATGCAGACCGTGCGACTAACGTGCAAGCAGTCTATGAAACCACTACTCGTTACCATGGAACAGGAGATTGGGCAGGCGGATTTACAAAATACGAATGTCCTAATGACTATTATGTTGCAGGAGCAACTAAACACTCTTGGGGAACAAGTGGTATCCTTTGTGCTCATAGTAAGGTCCCTCTTGCTAACTCTTGCCGCACAATCTGGTTCGACAGAGGAGACAGCCGTTCTTCTCAACGCGGAGGAGATTGGGCTCCAGGTTCTTACAAAGGACAATGTGCTGATACTGAATACGTAGCTGGAGTTGCTCAAAGAGATGGAGGAGGAGCTGCACTACTTTGTTGTGCTTCTCCATTGAGCGGAGAATTACCTTTAGTGTATAAGGCAAAAAATCTTTCTCACCGCATTGGATTCGCAGAAGGTGATGCTTGGGTTGTTACCACAGCTGATCATTGGGCAGACCATATGATATATGGACCTTATGATAGAGGTCGCTGGGGAACTGGGAACAAACGAGCAGTATTCCGCATGTTAGTAGATGTTACTAACGCGAATAATGATAAGGTTGTGACCATAGATGTTTACGATGGCCAAGAAGTATTAGCAAGAAGAGACGTATACAGACATGAGTTTGTAGGTCCAGGCCAATACACTAACTTCTCATTAGATTTTAATATAGCACCTGATAAAGCAGATCGTCCTATGGAAGTTCGTGCTTGGTGGTTTGATACTTCTTATGTGAAGACTGAGAATGTAACCATTCAAAATAGATAATCTTATACTAAGTAGATCTTACTTGGTATAAGATAATTCGAAAAAGCCGGCTCATATGAGTCGGCTTTTTTATTTTAAAGTTTAATCTATATAATTTTGTGATTATAGCTCAACAGTCACCCTCAAAAAAGTAGCAGGAATTGAAATTCCGATCGAGCCACTTTGATTCTGAGAAGTAGCAAGCTCAATTAGCTGCCTACGTAACTCTTTTATTCTTCCGCTCTTCTGCGCAGCCTCAAAAGCATTCATAGTTGGTCCGTAAAATTTTCCGAGTAACTCAATCAAATCTTCAGGAGTTTTATCTGGTGAAATAAAACTATATGTGTCTTTAAGTAGAGAAATTTTCTCCGCTTTTGCACCAGCCTTAACAAAATAATCCATCACATAAGATTTCATTCCCCAGGTCATTGGGCTTACAAAACCTTCTGGAGGCGGAGGCGAGAAGGATGCGCTAATCTTCAATAGTTGAGAAACAAATGAAGTCGGATCATTTGGGATCCAATTCCCCATAACGATACGACCACCAGGTTTGGTGACCCGGACCATTTCGCTTGCTACATCAAATGGTTTAGGAGCAAACATTGCACCAAATACAGAAAGAGTAAGATCAAAAGAATGATCGGAGATTTCTTTTAAATCACATGCATCTCCTTCTTGGAATTTTAAATTGTAAAGACCTTCTTCTTTTGCTCTTTTATTTCCTGCCTTCACTAAGTTTTTTGCGATGTCTATCCCGACTACCTCTGATCCGGTCCTTGCGAGCGGGATTGCAGTAGTCCCATCTCCAGATCCTAAATCTAAAATTTTTAATGGAGATATTATTCCAAGATGAATTACGAGCTCTTCTCCCGATTTGCGCATCAAAGAAGCGATCTCAGTAAAATCGCCTTTCTCCCATAACATTTTGTTTGGATTTTCCGATCCAGATTCCAAGGCAAGTTCGATCATATAAGTGTAAATCCTATTATAGAGTAGTATCTTCTTTCCAACCTTCTACCCAAATCAGGGCAGAATAAATTCTCAGTGACAGGATGATTATATTTGCAGATGATGAAAGCTCCTTGTATAATTCTGCAACCTATGGAAATTAATTCTCACCCACTCGATCGACAAGAAAGGATTTGTATTTGGGGGAGCCGTTGTTTGTTTGCGGGATATCTTCCCGATCTAACATTACGTCGAAGAGCCGCAGCTACAGTTTGTATCAGCTTGGACGGAGAATTCCAAATTTCTTTAAATGATACTGATTGGATCTCTTTTCGTTCCGCACTCATCCCGCCGATGGTAGATCATTCTATCCGATTTACGGGAAAGTTCTGCATATTACTCTTTATGGATTTAAGTAGTCCTAATTATGAATCGTTAAGAGCAACTAATCTTGAAAGTGAAACAGACGGTATCTTTATTTCATTAAGGGAAGAAGAACAATTATTCAGTAAGATCAACCAAATCCTTTCTAATGATCCTAACTCAGAAGAAACATTATTAGAATTATTAAATCAAATCCCTCCGATCGTGGAAAATGATTCCAGAACGATAGACCAACGTATCCAAAAAATCGTAGAATTGATCACTACAATGCCTCATGAAGATCATTCAGCAAAAGATCTGGCAGAATTTGCGGGAATGTCTGTATCTAGCCTAGAACACCAATTTAAGAAGGAGATTGGTATTCCATTTCATTCTTTTCGCACTTGGTTTAGACTCAAATTAACAGTGTATTCACTTTTACATGGAATGAGTCATACTGATTCTGCACATCGTGCTGGATTTTTTGATTCCGCTCATTTTACTCGGACCTTTCGAGCAACATTTGGTTTACCTCCTTCTGAAATATTCAGAAGTACAAGACATCTGAAATCATTTATAGAAGTACCGGCAAGCTACGCAGAAGCTTAATAGAATCTGCGTTTTTTATAATTTTCTTCTATTCGTAACTAAGATACGTTCTCATCTCCCCCTTACCTTTCACATCTATTAATCTTCGAATTTCTATTTGAGAAGTATCTTCCAGAAGCTCATAAGTTGTTTCAGAGATTTGGATCCGGCCTGGTACACCATGAGATTCTAAACGACTTGCAGTATTCACAGCATCACCCCAAAGATCGTATGCAAACTTTTTTTTACCGATCACGCCTGCAACAACCGGTCCAGAGTGGATGCCAATTCTCATTCTTAAAGGTTTTCCAGAAGGATCATGCAAGGTTTTTACGAACTTTTGCATTTCAATCGCCATCTTCATTGCTGCTTCCGCGTGCTTTTCATTCCAAATCGGAATACCAGAAACAGCCATATATGCGTCTCCGATCGTTTTAATCTTTTCCATACCGTATTTTTCAGCGAGAAGATCAAAATGGGAAAATACATCATTCAGAAAATGAACCAAAGTTTCGGGAGAAACCTTTTGAGAAATTACAGTGAAGTTTTCTATATCTGCAAATAATATAGAAACCATTTTATATCCATCTGCAATTGTAGATGGATTATGTTTTAATCTTTCCGCAATAGGTTCAGGCAGAATATTCAGAAGAAGATTTTCTGCTCTATCATGCTCCTGTTTGTTTTTAGAAATAAAATAGTATAAACTAAAAAAAGTAAGAGTCCCTGCTCCTACAATATTGATCACAAAAAATAATATCTGCATATTACGCTCTACCTTTGGCACGGGCAGATGCAGATAAAATTCTGCAATTCCAGTTAAAACTAAAACGATCAGAAATAATCCAAACCAGACTAGTCCCTGACGAATTGGAGCGAAAGAAAGAGCTCCCAGTGGACAAAGGATCGCCCAGATGATCACAGCTCCAGAATTTTCAAAACCACCTAAACTTAATTGTAAGAGTACAGGAAGTATTAAGATAAAAAGAAATTGAAGAAATCTAAAAGCTAAGTATTTACCTGTAACAAAAACAAAAAACAGGCTCAATAAACTTAAGACAGCATAACCTCCCGGGATTACAGCAGATTGAGGAAAACCTAATATAAAATATAAAAAGCTCCATAAAAAACCAGCAGCAGTAAATGCCATCGAAAAATTGATGAGCCCATCCTTATGAAGTTTATCTCGTTCTTTAGTTCTCATAGTTTTTAACTCTCATTTCTTCAATAGACTAAGAAGAAAAGATCCAACATTTGTATAATTCTGCAAAACCCTAAAAAATCTTCGGCCTCTATAAATTTTTTCCAAGTATTGCAGGATTATACAAGATCAAGAGATCGAAGAATCGTATATTGATGTATATGCACGTTACAAAAGGTAAAAACAAAAAATGAATGATATTCTTTTTTACCAACTATACGAATCTCAATCTTCTACCTATACTTACTTGATTGCTGATCCGGAAACCAAAGAGGCAGCGATCATAGATCCGGTTTGGGAAACTGTTGATAGAGATCTAAAACTGATCAGAGAATTAGGTCTCTATCTAATGTATATTTTAGAAACTCATATACATGCGGATCATATCACAGGAGCTTCTGAGATCCGTAAAAACACTATGGCTCAAACTGCAGTAAGCGCTCTGGCGGAAATAGATTGTGTAGATATTCTTCTGGAAGATGGACGAATACTTCCTCTTGGAAACAAAAGTATAAAAGCAATCGCAACTCCTGGTCATACAAACGCATGTATGAGTTTTCTATTCGAAGGAATGGTATTTACAGGAGACTCTCTATTAATTCGAGGCACAGGAAGAACAGATTTCCAAGAAGGATCCTCTGCAAAACTTTATGAGAGTATTACTCAGAAATTATTCTCACTTCCAGATGAAACCAAAGTTTATCCAGCTCATGATTATAAAGGACTAACTAGCACTACAATCGCTTTAGAAAAGAAATTTAATCCAAGGATCGGAAGAAACCGTTCTAAAGAAGAATTCCAAAAGATTATGGAGGAATTACAATTTACAACTCCTAAAAAAATGCATTTGGCACTGCCCGCGAATGCAGGCTGCGGTAATTTAGAAATCGTAAGAACCATGAGCCCTCTAAGTATATCAGGAATTCCTACTGTTCTGAATGAAGACGTATTTAAGAAAATTGGAAACATTAAGATCATAGATGTACGTTCTCCAGAAGAATTTCGCGGAGAGTTAGGACATATTCGAACTTCTCAACTCGTAACATTAGGCCCTGATTTAACAAAATTTTTAGAAACAGGTGATCGTTTCGAAGAGATCATCTTTGTATGCCGCAGCGGAAAACGCTCACAACAAGCAACGGAAGAAAGCATTCGTTTAGGATATAAATTCACATCCAATATGGCAGGAGGGATGGTGAATTGGAATGAGAAATACCTGCCCAAGGAGTAAGAAGAATGGAAACAGATTGGATAATGGGACTCGTTGGCGGAGTGATAATTGGTATCGCTGTCTCTTTAATGCTTTTATGGAACGGAAGAGTAACCGGAGTCAGTAGTATTGTGTATGGCGTATTGATCCCTGTCAAAGGAGATCTAGCTTGGAGATGGTATTTTATAATTGGATTACTATTAGGCGGTCTTTCTTTGAAAATCTCAGCGCCGGAACTTTTAGCTGCAGAATTACAGACAACGGCATGGATCGGATCACTTGCAGGAGTGCTCGTTGGATTCGGAGCAATGTTAGGAGGAGGCTGCACGAGTGGACATGGAGTTTGTGGAGTAAGTAGAGTCTCTCCAAGATCCATAATAGCTACAATCGTATTCATGAGTGCTGGAATGGCAGCAGTAGTATTCCTCAGAAAAACAGGGCTATATATATGAAATATAATATAGGAGCACTCATCGTAGGTTTATTATTTGCAATTGGGTTAGGAATGTCCGGAATTTTACAACCTTCAAACATCCTAGGATTCTTAGATGTATTCGGAAAATGGAATCCTACCCTACTTTTCACAATGGCTGGAGCAGTTGGAGTTCATTTTATCACTTACAAATTGATACGAAAAAGAAAAACTCCAATGTTCTCAAAAGACTGGTTTATTCCGACCAGGCAAGAAATCACTCCTGCTTTGATAATCGGAAGTTTGATTTTTGGAATCGGCTGGGGACTTGGAGGTTATTGTCCTACAGTTTCAGTCACAACTCTTGCAAGTTTTGAAACAAGACCTCTAATCGTTTTTGTGAGTATCATTATAGGAATGTTTCTGTTTTGGTTCCTGGATAAAAAAATGAATTTAAAAAGCAGATTAGAATAAACGAATGCTAATCCTAGGATATATATCTTCCTTTATCATGGGAACTATGCTCGGCCTCATTGGTGCGGGAGGTTCAATTCTCACAGTTCCCATTCTTTTCTATTTCTTTGGACAAGATGCAATTTTTGCCACAACAAACTCTTTGTTCGTAGTTGGAATAGCAGCTTTAGTCGGAGCAATCATCCAAGCAAAAAAGGGAGATACAAATATAAAAGTTGGAATATATTTCGCAGTACCCAGCTTTTTAGGAATTTATATTGCGAGATATATACTTCTTCCCTCCATTCCGAATATCTTAATTTCTGATTTCGGGGTCACACTCACAAAACCTTTATTGGTAATGATCATTTTTTCGGTATTAATGGGTTTTAGTTCTTGGGCGATGATCCATTCAAATAGCTCATCTAGCATAGAGAGAACTAAACTCTCAGCAATACCACCTAATATTATATCGATTGGAATCAAAGGATTTATAATCGGGATAATCACAGGCTTTGTAGGAGCAGGAGGAGGATTTCTGATTATTCCAGCTCTGGTAATTGTACTCAAACTTCCAATCAAAAAGGCAGTAGGTACATCACTTGCGATCATTGCCGCAAATTCCCTTTTCGGGTTCGCGATCAGCTTCAGAACAGCACAAACTGAAAATTGTCCGTTACTTCTCACTATTTGTGCTTTAGGAATTGCAGGAATGTTTTTAGGACAGAATCTTTCAACCAGAATGAATGAAAGAAATCTGAAAATTGGTTTCGGTTATTTTACGTTGGCTATTGCTTCTTTCATCTTATGGGATCAGGGGTTTAATTTATAGAAAACATAATTTTATTTATTCCAGAAATTCAAACGAACACATTGAAAAAATATTATAAAATCATAATTAATAATTCTTGCACACTTCATTAAATATACATTAGATATTTGAGTTTTCCTTATGGAGTGAAGGAAGAAATCCAGATAGTATGCTCATTTCTTCCAAACAATGAATCTGCAGATCTTTCCCTCCAGAACGACTTACAGCTACCAGCCGAATAATAGGCAAATTGGCAAAAGATGAAAGCCTGAAAATACTGAATTTAGAGCCTCGAGCCTTTACATGACCCAGCCAAAAACGAGATCGCATTTCAGAACCATCTTCTGTTCGCTTAACCGCATGGCATAAAAGACCAAAATTTACTGGCAAATCCAAATCACCTACGATAGCACAAGCAACAAAATGATCCTTATCATTCGGATCCACATCGAAGAACAAAGCCGGATCTACAAAGTTGATCCGGAGTTTCATCAGAATAGAGCCTATATATTCATGAACAAGGTGACTTGCGCCGACTAAGGCTCCGGGCTCTTTCGATTCCCAATCCATCCAGACATGAGCTTTGGGATGCCAACGTTTATAATCTTCCGTAGTTTGGAGATATTCAGAAAACCAGAGCCTCACCATTTCCGGCGTCACTCCTGGCATAGGAGTAAGTGCCGAGACTTGCAATGTGCCATTCAAAAGTCTTTCTAAGGCTGTCGCGAAGTCACCGTTAAGAAGATCATCCAGTTTCCTAGGTTTGGAAAAGGCCGATAACCCCAAATTCAAAATCAGAAATATTAATACAAATCCGGCAAACCACAGTAATCCCATAATACAACTCTGTGCATTTTCTTAAGATCTGTCAATAAATTAGATCATGTTCTAGTTTTATTTAAAATCGGTTTTCAGCCTAAAAGCCTCCTACTTACCAAACTTAGGCTTTCCAGATTTCAGATTTAATTTCTTCTCCAATTCTACTAAGAACTTCCCGTATATTTCCTGCACTTTCTCTCATCAATGTCTTTGCAAAAATTTTAAAATATTATAATTTTTTGATACTTTCATTTCGGATTCACCCAAATCGCTTTCAATAAGATCTCCGCCATTTTCTTCTAAAAAGTATTTTTTATCCTTATACAAAATTCCTCTGGAGTTTTTCGGCCCCCAGGAATAGAGCGGCATTTGAAACTCGTAGTTAGAATTAAAAAAGGAGGTCCCATCCTTTTCATCATAAGATCCAAAATCCAAAAGTTCTAATAAAGATGGAAATACATCATGGATCCCACCCTTTTCCGCACTTGACATCAAAAGCCCCGGAGAATAATAAAGAAAAGGCACTCGTACTTCCTCGTTTCGAATCGAGAATCCATGCTTATAAACCCCGAACTTTCCAAAGGACTCTCCATGATCCGAAAGAAGTAAATAAATTGTTTGGTTTGGCGTCCTATCTTCATTTTTTCGCACAAAAGAATCTATGAGATGGAGTTCGTTCTCCAAGGAATTTAAATAGCGTCCGTAATCAGAATCTTCTTCAAATTTATGAAATTTCTCGGGAAGGGGATTAAAGTAAGGAGAATGAGTATTCGTAAAGTATAAAATATACAAATAGGGAGAAACATCTAATTTAGAAAAATCGGATGCAAAATCTACAAGGACCGAATCTTCCAAGCCCCATTGAAACTCTTTGTAATCCTTTTTTGCATTGCTTCTAAAATAATTTCGATCGTAAAAATAAATTCGCCAATCCTCCATCATCCTTCGAATATTTTCGAAATAGCCTGGGCCAGAAAATAAAAATCGTATCTTATAACCAGCTCTTTCAAACTCTGCTGTTATAGGTTTTGCAGACTTTATATCTTCAGAATTTGGCTCTCTTCTCGAATCAGAATAGTTCCCAGTAAATAATGAAAATAAAGAATTCGAACTATGAGGAACTGGTACAAAAAAATATTCAATCTCTCCCCAATTTTTGAATGAAGACCGATCTACTTGCATAAAGGCTTCTTTACTAACACCTTCCAAAAGAAAAATAATTATATTTTTATTATATTTTGGTTTAGAATTCGAATTTGATTTTGAAAATCGATTTAAGGTCTTTAGGTCCGGATCAGAGACTAACTTTCCTGCAAATAACAGGGTATAATTACACCCGACTATGAGAAGAAAAATTAAAATTGGAATCGCGGGAAATCCGGTTCTACCCTTTTCCAAAAATAGCCTATTGGCTTTCGGGATAAAGAGAAGACATACTATACTAGAGAATAAGAACCAGAAATGGTAAAGGAACCCTAACCTACTCAAGGCAGAAAAAGAATCGTAATATAAAATTCCTAAATTTTGAAAGAAATATAATGTTAACCCAAAATCGGGAACTAATTTCAGGTTTGCATACGAAAGCCCAGAAAGATAGAAGATCAAATGAATTAGGATTAAATATAGAATTTGAACATAGCCCAGATAGGGAGATCCGTCTTTCTTTTCGAAAAAATATAAGGCAATAAATAAAAAAATCGTTAAGAAGCAGATCGCTACAAAAAGAAAAAGCGAGATCCGAAACAAGCCAGGCCCTATCAACAAACCGAAGTAAGATGAAAACAAGGAAATGATTGGAAAGATCAAATAAAATCCAGATCGCCAAAACATTTCTATTCCACTTTAAAATAAAATTCTTCCAATACAACTTGGTTGCGATAAATCGAAAATCGATGGGTACCTTTACTCAAAGAAATCGTTAACTCAACCTCCGCAAAGAATGGTTTTCTTCCTTGTTCGTCAATCTCATAGGAGTATTCTTCGCTTCGAGCTTGGCCTGGATATAGAATTCGAATCGGAATTTTCTGTAGCTTGCTGGGTAGATTCGAATCGATTATATATGTCTCTCCTTCCGCTGGAGACAAGACAGAAGGAACATCCTCGTGATAAAAATTAAGTTCTGAAAAATTTTTGGGATGATCCAATTTGCAAACTTCATTATTTGAATCTGATTTAGGAAATATCTCCCGATATGTAAGGCAATTTTCTCCAGCAGGGGATCCGCTTAATCTACAATACGTCCTTTCCTCGAATTCGGAAGGATACAGAAATGAATGTTTTTTATCCTTATATAGATGCCTCATAACTGATTGGAAAATCCTGCCCGCGCCAAAAGCTCCTGATATATTTGCAGTTCTCTCTCCATTAAAATTTCCAACCCAAACCGCAACGATATACTCTTCCGTAAAACCGATTGTCCAAGAGTCGCGATAATCTTTTGAAGTCCCCGTCTTTGCCGCAACCGCAAAAGGAAAATCGAGAAAGTTACGCGTCCCAAAGACCCTGCGACGAATTTCTTTGTCTGCAAGTATATGTTTGATCTGGATGGAACTCCTTAAACTTAGGACTTTTTTCGCAGAGCCAAAATTAACAGACTCTCCATTTTCCATTCTACCTAATCGAATAGGAGTTAGCCTTCCCTCATTAATAAAAAGAGAATATACTCTCGCGAGTTGAATTAGATTCGACTCTCCCACCCCTAATGCGATTCCCGCTCCATAATATTCGGGTTCTTTAGTTAGATGAGCCATTCCCACGTCTCTTAAGGAACGAAGAAAGAAATCGATCCCTAATTTTTGCATCATTCGATATGCCGGAGTATTTCTGGATAATGCCAATGCTTCTCTCAGAGTCATTCTGCCCCAAAAACTTAGATCGCTATTTTTGGGACGAAAACTGGACTCAGAATCCACTTTTACACTCACTTCGGAATCGGTCAGAATTGTGCTCGGTTTGTATCCGAATCGATCCATCGCAAGCGCATATAGAAATGGTTTTAGGGTACTCCCTGCATTTCTCAAGGCAATGGTTCCATTTATTTGGCCGGAAACCTCTTCACTATAATCTTTAGAACCGACCATGGATACCAATTGTAAAGCTCCGTCTTCTTCACTTTTTCTTAATACTAGAACAGCACCGTCATTCGCACGAAATTGTTTTAGGTAAGTAAGTTCGGCGGCTAATATACTACGAATTGTTTCCGTCAAATTCAAAGAAAATTCTGATTGGAATTTACCAGACAGATTCGGGTATTCCTTCCGAATCCAATCGATATAATGAGAAGCGACCGTTCCTTTAGAACCGTTTGAATACTGCCTATTTTCAAATATTCCCGTTTCGATCTGAGAAATATTCGCGGAACATTCAGCACAAATCTTAAGGCGAACAGATTCATATCGTTTCAAAAAAGATTCCCTCGTCATCGATGGATTTCTAAGGAGAATAACTAAGGATATCGAATCTTCTCTCGTCAGGAAATGTACATCTTTCCCTAAAATCCGTTTGGAAGCGACAGAAAAGCCAGATTGATTGAATTTTGTAGGAACTCGATTTAAATAGGCTTCCAAAATCCTATTCTTGTCGAATGCAAGGTTTAAATAAATAGCATATAGAATCTCTTGCAATTTACGCAAATAGATATTCTTGGATAATGTAGAAGAAAAAACGATCCTAGCCAATTGCTGATGGATTGTGGAGCCTCCAGAAACGATACGACCTTTGGAATAATTTTGGTAAGAGGCTCTAACGATCGCAATTGGATCTATTCCTAAACTATAATAGAACCTCTTATCCTCCAATTCTAGCACAGTTCTTTTCAGGTTTTCAGGATATTCGGAAATAGGAATCCATTCTGTGAATGTCTCCTCTTCCTTTGTAGGCAAACGACTCATTGCAATCTTCTCTGAAGAATAAAATGCAAGAGACTGCTCCCCCTTTAAATATGCCCCGTCGATAGGTAACAACCTTAGGATAAAAAAAAGAAGTGGGATAAGATAAAATTCAAGCCAAAGCATGATTCGCTCCGGAAAATTTCAACTTCCTCATCTCACAACCTAATGAACATTAATCGGACCACCTGCAGTTCGTCCGAAAATTTCTGGCTCATACATCAACTTCGCCTGTGCGGCAGGGAAATTCGCAGTCCCTCTTTGGGTAGGCCTTAGGAAATAAAAATACTCATGTGCGCCTTCCCAAAGATAATTTGCGGTGAACAGGAATTGATCGTCTCTGTATTCGGTCCTTTCTCCAGAATAATTCCAATAGTATTCTTCATTAAGAGTCTTTTTGGGTAGATTCAATGAAACACTTTCCGTATCGAATTCAGGATTCATAATCTCCATATTGGAAGGGATCGGATCGGTCAAAACGAATTGTCTTGCTGGTTTCGGATTGATCACCGTCAATTTCACCAGATAGATTTTACCTCTTACGAAATCGTTTTTGACCTTACGTCCGAAAGGAAACGCCTTGGATTTGTCGGAAATATCGAAAATCTCCCGATGAACTTCAAACCCTTCGTCTCTTGCTTTTACTTTAGGTAAGATTGGCTTATATTCCAAAGATGCTCGATAATACATTCTCCCGGAGGACTTTTCGTTTCTTACGATAAAGTCCTGAACCGTTCCTGGACTCACCAAAGAGTAGAGATCGTCCAAAGAGAACGTGAAATTCGCAGATCGTAATTCATTCGGAGGAAATGTGGTCTTCGCAATCTGTTTACTCCCGATGGACGCGCTTATTATTTTTTCTTCGGTAAAATTCTTTTCGTAAACGTCACGATACATCTTGAGACTGTAAGCCATGGCACCCGTACTTTGGCTATCGACCCAATATCTATTATCTCGATCACTTATCACTGCTGAAACGATCTTAGGTATCAAAGGATTTCCTGAATCAAGAATCATCAATGCCCTCAAAACAATCGCCAAACTTGAGGAAGACGTATAGAACGCTCCTCTGTAACTTCCCCAACTATGTTCCTTTACAAATACATTTTCGTTCGTGATCTCCAAGGAATTCAAAATCGATTCTATTAAAAACTTGGTATTACTATCTTCTTTGTAGTTTTTCACCTTTTCGATCTTACTGATCGCGATCGCAAGATAGGCCCTGGCTCGAATCGAGAGCGACTTTTCCTTATCCATTAATACGGATACAATTCCTTTATCATAAATGCCCTCTTCGGAAAGAACATACGCTATATAGGATAAGGTTTCGAGGATGTAAGAATAACCATCCTTAGGCGGCTCTTTTACATAATTCCTTAAATAAGAAATACCTTTAGAATATAAGGATGAGTTCACAGAATAACCCGCCTTCTTTGCAGCCTGTAATGTAAACATAACATGGGCGCTCAAGTACGGATCCGAGATTTGTTTAAAACTACTATCTTTCCAAAGAGTGAATCCTCCGTCCGAATTCTGAAATTCGTCTATCTCATCTAAGAATTGATCCTTGATCTTAAAAAAATCATATCCGCTAGAATCGGAAGGTTTAAATCCAAAATCTTCAAGTAGGTTTCCGGATGTCATCGCCAGTAAGAAAGCTGAGGTTCGTTGTTCGGCACAAGAATAAGGATTTGTCTTATAAAAATGGAACCCCTTTTCCAGACCGATAAGAGCACTCGTTGAAAATCGAATATTCAAAAAACCGGAACCAGGCTCAATCCCGCTAGGACTCGGAAATTTTATCGCTTCCTTTTCTTCTTTCTCTGTGAACCAAGAAAGTGCAAAGGCTTCTTCTGGATTGGATTCCTTGATAGGGAATTGGAATGCGAGACGATCCTTATACTCGAATTGAGGAACCTTTTTATCAATATATCGCTGCCAATTGGTAGGTTCCGCCCCTAAGACTCCTTTTATTATTGGAAGAAAATTCTTTTTTGTCTTTTCTGAATTCTTTTCCAACTCGATAAGTTTATAATTCAAAGAAACACGGAAGGTAACTTCTACTGACTCGTCCTTAAATACGAAAACTTTTTTTGCAAGTTCATTCGATCTCAGATAAGGACTTTCCAAGTAAACCTTGAATTCTTGACTATTTCCCGTTTGGTTGATGAGGGTAACGCCAATTTCCATCGAATCTCCGGAGCGAATAAATCTAGGAGTGTTGCCGAGTAAAACAGTTGGCTTAGCTACCTTGAATTCTTTTTCGAATTCGTCGTATTTTCCATTCAAACTTCCAGTAGCCATCATCTTAAATGTAGTGAGGTTATCCGGAAGTTTGAATTCGATATTCTTTTTTCCGTCGGCTCCCATGATGATATTCGGGGACCAAAATGCGGTATAACGTATGTTTTTCCGAGTTCCGTCTTCCGAATCCACATTAAATCCTCCGGATCCGTTTCCATACACATCTCCTCCCGGGTTTTCCCCTTTCTGGGCTGCATAGAATTGGTCGATCAATAGTTTCCGTATTTCTAATATTCCTACCGATAGAGGCCAGTTTTTATAAAAGAAATGAAGGGGATCTTCATAGGAATAAGAGATTAGATCTAAAACCCCTCTGTCTGCTACACTTAAGGAAACTTCCGCATTCGGTTCTGATTCAATTGAGAGACGAACTATTTCTCCGGGACGATAATAATCCTTATCTGCATTAATTACTAATTTCAAACGTTTAGATTCGTTGGAAACATCCAACTTAATTACGTTGGTCTTAATTTCCGGTTTTCCCAGATCCTTTTCAAGAAAATCTTTCTTTTCCTTGGGACTGAGTGAGTCAGCAGGAAACGTTCTAGGTCGGATCACAGTCACGCCTACATAAACGTTTGGAAGATAGTCTTCCTTAATCGGAATCTCCAAAGGAACTCCCGCCTGGGTCAGATCTATACTTTTCTGCCAAAGCACCTTTTCCCTTTCTATAGTCACGATCGCCTTAGCTTTCGGAAAATTTGATTTAACTAGGATCTTAGCAATATCTCCAGGTTTGTAATTTGTCTTATCCGGAATAAGTCCTACAGTATTATCGTCCTTAGAATCCCAATAGATTGCTTCTCCACCATATGCATAGAAGAGCACTTTAGCAAATCCTAACCCACCTTTCTCTTGGACAGTAATGCTATAGGAGCCTGGAGAATTCGGTTGGTAAATAAAATCGATCGGATTAGAAGAAAGGACCACCTCCGATTGAGAAACAAGTTCGTTCATTAGAGTATTCTTAGTTTGGAAAGAACCGTTAGGTCCCTTTGTCCTTACAGAACTCCATACACGTTTTAAAACGCGAACCACCGCAGACTTACCTGAAATTGCTATTCCTCCCTTAGGGTCCACAGCGATTAGATTAAAATGGAATTTTCCAGTATATACACCATAGCGGTTAATTGATTTTATACCTGGAGAAAAATTTCCAGAATATACATTAAACTCTTTGGTCTTGGTTACCGTTTTATCGTCCTTATCATGAACGGTAGCAGAAGCTGCTACTCGATAAGGAGAACTCATACGGAACTCCATTACAGAAGGTTTATGGATTTTCTCCAAAATCAGCATCGGTTTTAAATCCACGCTGAATTTAGCTTTTCCGTCGATACCTAATTTTTTTTGATCTCCACTAAAAAAACCAGTTTGAGAATAATCTCTTTGTTCACCGTAATCATTTTCTTCTCCGAATTGGTATTCCGGATAACCTTGGTGATTGGAATTTTTGTAACGATCTAATTTATAATCATAGATTGCCTGTGACATAGGAGCTCCAAAAAGATAACGCCCTTCGACACTGATCTCTTTTTTAGCACCTACCTTATCATCTTCCAATCCGCTCAAATCCACATAGAAGTTGACCGGACGGAAATCCTCCACCTGGAAAGTATTATCCGCAAACGTATTATCTCCCTTAGAAACCGAAATCGTGTAATGCCCGAGATTCGCATCTTCCGGAATTTCGTAATCCCCCCAAATCCCACCTTGTTCTGAAGTCATTAAGCTCTCCGATTTTTCTTCGGAGTTCTCAGGATTCGTAATCTTAACGATAACGGTTTGCTTTTTGAGTGGATTCAGTTTACCATTTCTGATCTCAGAGAGAATTGCCTTCCAGTGCATCTTCTCTCCTTTTTTATATAGCTTACGATCAAAGTATATATTTCCTCTCAAAAAGAAGTTATCACTGGAATAACTGAAATGATTTGAAAAAGAATACATAGAGACACTGTAATTCTTATCTTCTACGAAAGATTTGTCTTCTCCAGACTCTGCTAAATAAATATTTCCAGTTACAATCGAACAATGACCCGACTCATCAGTTTGACAGTTCCCCAACTGTTTTTTATCCTTGGAGAAAGATTTTATCGAGACTCCTTTAATCGGAGTTCCTAACGTAATGGAATGCACCCATACTTCGGAGCCAAGCATAGATCTCTTTACCGTTAAACCCAAATCTGTGGACTGAACGAATTGTTTCGCAGGTTCCCCATCCACGGAATCCGATGAGAGTTTAATGGCGAGCCAACCTGTTTTATTCTTCTTTAAATAAGGAGAAAGATCCAAACCGACTTTTGCACCCTGATGATGTCCTACACCTGTTTTCCATTCATAAGATTTGAAGCGGAGCCGATTAAAATTATATTTAGAATGATATTCTCTTTCGAAGTCGTAAACGGAAGAAAATGGAACTTCTGCAACTTCCAACTTCATGTTTTGAATATTGGCAATATCGATTCCTAAAGTTTGTTTGAGACTTGATTCTAATACTGAGTCATATGTATTTAAATAATAAGAAGGGCGATAATCCGGCATCGTAAATGTAAATTCGCGACCCCCTACTAATGGATGCCCGTATTCATCTCGTAGAGTCTCAGGGAATGTGAATTTATATGTCACACCTGACTTTAGATCCCAGGAAGAAATTCCGATCGAACGTACGGATCCAGCATATTTTTCTAATATTCTTGCTTGAGGTTGGATCTGAACCGAATCATAGACAGTTTTTCCGTTCACAGGATTATTAAAAGAAAGCCTGCAATATCCTCTTCCTTGGAAATACTCGAAATTACAATCGTTCAAACTGATCTTTAAATTTTCCGGTCCCTTAAAATCTCCGCTTAATTCCTTTGAAAGAGAAACATCAGTCTTACTCGCCTTTATACTCTTGTTTGCCTGCAAATGTATGGCAGAATCGATTGGAAATGCCTGAGAGGCTTTTAGAATAATCAGTCTTTTGGAATTTTTGGCAAACCGAGTCTGAAACGGGAACGGCTTTCCATTTACTAAGAGTTCGATTCCTTTATCCAAAGATTTCGGATCCACATCTTCGCTGAAAGAAAATTGGAATTCCTGATTGGGGTGAATCGGCGCCGAACTGTCTTGATAATAATAGCCGTATTCTTCATCCTCATAATCGACGTTATAATCCTTCCTATCTTGGTACAAGGATATATTATGAATTTCCAATTCCGGATATTGTATAATGAAATTCTCTTGAAAGTCTTTTGGGAGATTTTTACCATTAATCGACTTTAGGCCGGCCTTGACAGTGAAGGTATATTCCTTTCCGGCAATCCATTCTCCGTCCGGAACAAAGGAGCAGATCCGAGTTCCGTACCAACGGAATTTTCCTGCAATTGCAGGTTTGATTTCGAATACCCCTTTTGTCTCCTCTTCTAAACTTGTAAGAGGAATGAGAGGGTGATTGAATACGACAGTGACTTCTTTCTTACTTCCTGTATATGGGAGATTTCCACTAGGAGTCGCTTGCAATACGAGTAATATAGAATCATCTACAGGAGGAGGGGGTTCTGAGAATTTTCCCAAATCCAAATCCAGTTTTTGCTGCCAAGGGAATCTAAATGGAAGATCAAATGCAAAGAGTGTCGCACTGAATAAGAGCATGACTGCGATGCAAATAACGGCAAAAGGTCTAATTCCTAGGATTCTCAATAGCGCAAGTCTCATCAATAATTCTCTCGTAGAAATGATTACTAATGAAATCCCCTGGCATTTTCGTTAAGCCATTTTCGAGCAAGATTTTGAGGTTTTTTCAGATTTTGGTATTCGATGCCTATCTGATACTTATTCCAAACTGTTTACTCTCCCCTTGAAGCCATGGTAAAGGCCTCATACATCCCATATCAGCCGAACCAATATAGTCACCTGTCACGTAAACTTCCCCATTTTCCGATATAGATATTTCGTAAGATCTCTTCCTTAACCAACATCCTTCTTCGCATTCTTCTAATTTCGAGCGGGAAAGATTTTCTTCTCTACATCTTTGTTCACAAACATTCCGACTGTCTTGATCAGTTGTCTCATGCCCGGTAGAAATCTTGATACGATTTCCCTCTATTTGCCAAGACCCATAACGTGAAATCCAATCGCTTTCATGCAATCCAACACCATGATCCGGATATAATTTAATGTCCATACATCCATTATCTGAGCCACTGCATTCCTCACCGGTGCAGCTTCCGATCATTCCTGATTTAAAATCTTTTGGGAAGTTCTTGCGATTCACTTTGTAACAGCCGTTTTCCGTTTCGTATTTATTAACTAAAGCTAATTGTATATTAGTTGCATTTGTTAAAAACGCAGAAAAAATCCAACCAGTAAATTCAGTATTGTCAGATTGAACGTCTGGGTATTGAATCGGAGAATACTTAACTCTAACCCATTTGCCAGACTTGCCGGAGATTTTCATTTCAGTCGGACTTTCTTCCAATATCAGAACGGGGGTTGAATAATTGATTACCTTCAATTTTTCAGAATCAGCACTTGGCTTTTCGCGAAGTATAATTCCGTTCAGGCTATTTACATAAAGAAAATTTGACGTGTTTTTATCAGGTGCACATGCGATAAAGAAAGTAACTATAAGAATAAACCAGAATTTCATGGAAGCAATTGTATAATCCTAACTTCAAGAAACAAGATATTTAACGGACAGCCTATCCATAGATAGACTGTGTTTGCAAATACTCTTCTATTCCGTATACTCCTAGCTCTCGTCCGATTCCTGATTGTTTCATTCCACCTGCCGGAATTTCCGGATAAGCGGCAACATTCTTAAACTCATTGATCATAACTCCTCCCGCTTCTATCCTCTCGGCAACTCGCTTTGCCCGAGACTTATCTTTGCCGCTAATCCATGCGAAAAGACCGTACGGCGAATCGTTCGAAATCTTGATCGCTTCCTCCTCCGATTCGTACGTAATAACCGAAAGAACAGGGCCGAAAATTTCCTCCTGAGCAATCTGCATGCTATTCTTGACATTCACAAAAATCGTCGGCTTCGTAAAATATCCATCTTCCAGTCCATCAGGAGATCCAAGTCCCCCTATAAGTACTTCCGCACCCTCATCGATTCCTTTTTTGATATAGTTCTGCACTCGAATCCATTGCTTCTCCGAAACAAGGGGACCAATGACCGTATCGGACTCAGACGGATTTCCGACTTTTATATTCAAAGCGGCTTTCTTGAGCATAGATTTGATCTCCTCAGCACGGCTCTCCGGAATTAGTAGCCTGGTCCCTGCTATACAAGCTTGTCCGTTATTCATGAAAGCTGCTCGAAGAGAAAATGGAATCGCTTCCTCAAGGTCTGCATCATCAAGAAGAATTGTCGCTGACTTTCCACCTAGCTCTAGAGTAACCCGCTTCATCGTATCGACTGCTGCTCGCAAAATATGTTTTCCGACGATCGTCGATCCGGTGAAGGAAATCTTATCTACGAACGGATGGGTGATCATTTCCTGACCGACTACTTCCCCTAATCCGTTTACGACATTGATTACTCCGGATGGAAGTCCTGCTTTGTCGATGCATTCTAACATAACGTTCGTTTGTATCGCGCTCAACTCGCTCGGTTTTACAACGACCGTGCATCCGGCAGCAAGGGCAGGAGCGATCTTAATAGCAGTATTGAATAAATCCGCATTCCAAGGAGTGATGAGAGCCGCAACCCCGATCGGGCGCAAAACAATCTCTGCTTCACCAAAGTTTCGAGAAAAGGGAACCTTATCTATCAACTGCTGAACAGTCTTATATGTTTGAATCGCTGCATCGACGGAAGCAGCCGCCCCGGCCAAAGTGCGACCCGCGTATTCTTCCATAATCGCATCGATATGATCCTTTCGCCTACTTTGAAGAGATTCATAGATCGCTTGAAGATATTTCTTTCTTTCCTCTATCGTTGTCATAGACCAATTTAGAAACGATACTTTCGCGGCGTTCACCGCCAGGGAAACATCTTCCCGATTTCCGAGAGTTACTCTTCCGATCACTTTTTTGTTTATCGGACTGATTAAATCGAGCGTCTCTTTTCCTTTTGATTCGATGAATTTTCCATCAATATAATGTGTGGTGATTATTTTCATTACATCCCCCTATCCGTTTTGATCCGGAATCAAAGCTCCGTATTTTCGGGAAGCAGCCGCTGCATGAGATTTTCCTAGCCAAAGAAACAAGGAGGCAAGAGATCCCATTACAGCAAAATTGATTGCAATTGCTATCCCGAGTCGCTCCGGCCCAACCACATAATCGCTGATAAAGGCGATGAAGCTAGGTCCCAAAGTCATCCCCACTGCATTATAGAACATAATGAACGCGGCGGAGATCCTTCCTCGAACCGCACTCGGAGTAGATATTTGCAAGGATGCCCCTGCTACTCCCGAAAACGGTTGAATCAATCCCATGAACGCGAGAGCGGCGATCGTCAAAGGAGCGGATTTAGAAAATGAGAAAGTAAGGCCACCTATTAAAACCATAACCGCACATACATTAGAAAAATGAGATAAATGGATATCATGGCGACCTTGTGCATAGGCTCGATCCGCAAACCATCCTGCAAAAATCACCCCGAATGTACCGATTGGAAATGCAAGGATCGCTAAAATAACTCCAGTGGTCGTGACACTAATCTCTTCGATGCGTTGCAAATATGTAGGTATCCATGCCGCTGCGCCGAGAACCATCGCGCACTGGAATCCGAATCCGAGAAAATGGTAGGTCAGGAACTTTCTTTCCTCATGAATAAAGGATTTAAGGCCTAACGAATTTTCTCCTGTATCTTCCCTATTTCCTTTTCTCTCTTTGGGAGCGATGAATATAAGAAAAGCCAGAAAGATTCCTGGAATTCCCGAGACTAAAAATACAATTTGCCAAGGAGTAAGAAGTCCGACGAAAGAGCTCGCAAAAGAACCGATACGTACAGATTCCGCAAGAATCAAGCCGCCTAAAATATATGAAAAAGCGGCTCCGATTTGTGCTCCTGAAGAAAGAATGCTGATCGCAAGTCCGAATCGTCGCGCAGGAAAAATCTTTGCGACCATGCTCCATCCTGCCGGCTGCAGAGTCGCTTCTCCCAAACCGACGATACATCGAGCGATTACCAAAGCGAAGAACGAATTTGCAAATGCGCTCGCTATCGTAGCAAGAGACCAAACGGTTACACCAAGATAGATCGTCCACCGTTTCGAATAACGATCTACGATCCATCCCATCGGCAGACTCCCCAACAGAAAGAAGAGCGCGAAAGCTGGACCCTGCAAAAGTCCCATCCTGAAATCATCTATTCTAAAGGAGTTCTTAATCGGATCGACCATCAGGGAAATGGAAATGCGATCGATGAACGCTAGGATTGCAAAGATTAAAATGATGAATGTCGTTGCCCAAGCTCTCATAATCTTACAGAATTCCTCAAGCTATTCGCACAATCGACTATGGTTTCAACGGCGGAACGAGCCTGAAAACCGAGAATACGCTTCGCCTTTTCGGAGGATTGCTCGAATTTCTTATGAACCAAAGGACTGATACTTCTCATTTGTGAACTGAAAGGTGCAAGAAGCTTTACCACGAAGCCGGGTAAACTACTTGTAGAAACCTTTGTGGCCACCGTACCAAGATGTTCTTTCAGGGTTTGCGCAATCTCCTTCATCCACATAAATTCGCCAGCGACAATGAACCTTTCCCCCGCAGCATTGGGACTTAGTATGGCACGGATATGTGCATCTGCTAAATCACGAACATCGACGACGTAAAATCCTATCGGAGCTAAGAGGGGAAACTTTCCTTTCAACATCCCGTCGATTATTTGAACCGAACCATGTAAGTTCTCTTCGCTCATAATCGGACCGAAAACTGCTCCGGGCAAAATGCTAGTAAATTCCGTTTCTCCTCCTTCGGAGCGCATGAACTCCCAAGCGATTCTCTCCGCACGGATCTTAGATTTTCGATACTCGTCGAATTGAGAATCCTCAGGATCCGCCCATACATCTTCCACGCTCTCCCTTCCCGAGTCTAATGGTGGGCGAGCTGCTGCAGCTGCAGAAGTCATCACCACACGCTTTACTTTTTCCCTTACTGAAGCTCTTAGGACGCGCAAAGTTCCTTCTTGAGCAGGCAAGGCGAAAACATCCGGATTTCCCTCATCTTTTCCTATTAAGGGAGAAGCGATATGCAGAACAAATCTACATCCACGAACAGCCTCATCCCAACCCGCATCACTGGTAAGATCAGCCACAAATACTTTGAGCCGCTCATCGAAAACGTTCAATGTCGAACGGAGCAAAGACTCCTTTCCTGAACTACGAATCGTAGTATGCACAATAAAATTCTTATGAAGAAGTTCGCGAATGCATCGGCTTGCAACGAATCCGGTCCCGCCGGTTACTAAAACTGTTTCGGCCACATTCCCTCCAATTCATATTGAATCTTACACATCCAAAAATTCTGCGCCACGCTATTCGTCCGAAAATATTGCATAAAAATTTTTTTGAGTGATCTTCGATAGATTGAGGTTGCATTTTCTTTGGAATGGCATTGCAACTATTTAGGCCGCCAATAAATTGAATGAAGTTTTATGCAATAATCTTGCAGTAATGGGCGAGACTAGTTTATATTTTAACCTTACAATTCCGGAATAGGTAGGCTGTAATATGAAGGGACCATTACTCCATGTTAAGAATACGGAAGAGACTTCAACACAGACAAACTTTCAGAAATTGTTGGATGAAGTCGTAGCATTAACCCATGGCTACGGCGAAGGAAAAACACAGACAATTATTCCCTTTTTGCATATCGCTCGACGGAGTGCTCCGACTCAAACCAGCTGTGGAATTATCAATCCTTCCTTTTGCATAGTTGCTCAAGGGAGGAAAACCGGATTTATCGGAACTGAAGTAGTCAGTTACGGTGCAGGTGATTTCGTCGCTGCCTCTGTGGATATGCCTGCGACAGGACACGTATCTAAAGCGAGCCGAACCTCCCCTTACGTCGGAGTTACGTTAGACTTCAATCGTAAGGAAGTTGCTACAATCATTACCGAAGCAAAAATTAGAATCCAGCAGTTCGATGTAAAACCTATGGCCGGAGCATTGATCGGAAAATTCGACTCAGGAATTCTCGAACTTTTTATTAAACTCTTAAAATTATTAAAAAAATCGGAGGAAGAGGCACTTTTCGTGGGAGCTCTCGTTAAGAAGGAATTAATTTACCGCATTTTAATAAGCCCGTACGGACAATTATTCGCAAAACAAGCAATATCCGAACAAAAGTCCGATCAAATTGAAAGAATTGTAGAATGGATTCGGGACAACTTCAATGTACCGATCACGATCGAACAGTTAGCTAAAAAACATCATATGAGTGCATCCGCTCTTCACCAAAAATTCAAGATCGTGACTACAATGGGACCAATCCAATATCAAAAAAGACTAAGACTGCTCGAAGCGAGGAAGCTGCTACTAAGCGGGATGATAGATGTGACTACAGCGGCTTTTGAAGTCGGATATGAAAGTCTGTCCCAATTTAACAGAGAATACAAAAGACTTTTCGGGTTAGCTCCACTGAAAGATATCAAACGAATTAGAAATACATCCGGTTTGTTCTCGGAACTACGAGGCGAGTAATTTGTTCAGATTACCGTCCGCAATATCCGTTTTCTGCATAACGCAAACGATGTCGAATAATCAAAGCAAACATTTATAAGATGTAACGGAGATAAGAATATATGAAAGTATTAGTAACTATTGTAAGCCTGATCGTACTTACAGGACTGCAATTAAACGCGAAAAGTATTGATGAAAGCCAACGTGCTATACTTCTACAAAATGGAGACGCAAGTGAGTTTATCTCATTGCCCATGGGAGTCATGCATGTACGAATTTCCGGTCCTAAAGACGGCCCGGTAGTTTTACTCGTTCATGGTGCGGTAATTGGAGGCTATGCATACAAAAATTGGCAAAAGCCACTTGCAGATGCAGGATTTCGAGTTATCGTTCCCGACTTATTCGGCTACGGACTTTCGGATCGACCCGACATAGACTATACAAAGGATTTCTATGTTTTACAGTTAAAACAACTGTTGGAAAAACTTCGGATTGAAAGTCCCGTTCAAATCGTAGGCGCCTCCATGGGGGGAGCGATTGTTGCAGCGTTTACTGCAAATTATCCCGAGAAAGTAAAGTCCGTCGTATTAATGGCACCGGCTGGAGTTGGTAAAGACAATCGTCCCACAAGCAGTATTTTACTTTGGCCGGGTTTGGGAGACTTGATTTTTCATTTCTTTGGGTCTGCTCAGATGAAAAGACAAATGGATGAGGCCAACGTAAATTCTCCGGACCGTCAAAATATTGCTCACTGGATGGAATTGCAGACGCAATACACTGGATTTGCCGAAGGAATATTGAATACCCTCCGACATTATAAAATATATTGGCAACCGGAAGATTTCCAAGCACTTGGAAAAACGAAAAAGGCGGTACTTACACTCTGGGGAACTTCGGATACCGTGAATGCATTTGAGCAATCTCAAACACTTCAAGAATTCGTTCCTCAGGCAAAAATCATTCCGATTCAAGACAAAGGTCATGCGATTACGTTTAACGTAAGTGAACGCGTATTGGAATTCGTAATCGACTTTCTGCTGGGAAACTCTTTGCGCAAATAACAGGCGCTCACGTTGCCCGTCATGATCGCTTTAACTATGGACTCTTCGAACGATATCTTTCTAGTCAAAGAGATTTGAAAGATATATGAACGCATATTTACTTTTTATTTACCTTGGCCTTTCCCTTTCTCTCCTATTGCTACTGAGAGGCTTACTTTTATTCAAGAATCAATATCCCTTATCCTCATACTCTGTTCCTCTGTACGGATTAAAATTTGCATTCTTTTTCTTCGGATATATGTTTATTTCCGAAAGCTACTCTCAATGGAGGATCTTCAATTATTTATATATTCCGGCAACGAGCGCTTTCGGATATATCGTCTATCATTTCTATTTTTATATATTTCGAGACAGACGCCGACGAAAACGTTCTCATTGGATCGGTCTTCTGCCGGCATTTTTCTCTATAGCAATATTAACCGGATCAGAACATTTCAATTTCCCTTTACCGGACCGTCCAGATACGATTTTCAAAGGATCAGAAACCGTTTGGACCGATTGGCTATTTAGAGCCTCGTCCGTCGTTCTTCTATACTTTTATGCATCTATTTTCGCAGATTCAATTTTATTGTTTAGAACTTCTAAGAATGAAAAAGGAAAGAAGGTCAGAAAGGGACTCATCGCTTTATGGATCGGTCTATCGATTAACTTAATTCTTTGCAGCGCCTTCTATTTGGGCAACCAAACCGTACTAAAACTGGGACTAACAGCGCTGACAATACAATGCGCTCTCGCTTTCGCTTCCCTAGATTCGATCAATCTTTGGAAAGAAATATATGAAATGTCCAAAAGGTCTGCGGACCGAATTCGAAGATTTACATCCTATAAAACTATTAGCCTCTCCGATTCCTTGGACCACGCTATTTATGTAGATAGGATCTACCAGAAAGAAAGACTTACGATTGAAGATCTAGCAAAACATCTGAAAGTAACGGTCCGACAACTCTCTCAGTTTATTAACGAGGAAAATCGCCAAAATTTTTCTCAGTATATTAACGGAAAGCGAATTGAATATGTGCTTCTTCGATTAGAATCCGAATCGAAACCCAATTTGCTTCGAATTGCCCTCGACGCCGGATTCAATTCGAAATCCAGCTTTAATTGGATTTTTAAATTAGAACTGGGTATGTCGCCTTCTGAATATATAAAATCAAAACGCAAAATCCAAGTGAGATGACGAATTAATCTTTCAAGGAGAACATTCTAGATTAAGATACCATTCCCATCTCGCTTCTTTTTTGATAAGGTTTGTCGGGCGGCTTTTTCTAAGCTCCTTTTTAACAAAAATCGGGTCCAGAATTGCGATCCTGGACGCAGCGAGGTCGTCCCCAGGATACAATCTCTTCCGTCAAGTTTCGGTAAATTCCGACACATTGCCATATATAGAATAGGAAGAGAAACCACTATGAAATATTCATTTTGCCTAGCTTTGATAGCATTGGCATTCTTAATCACGTGTAGAAAAGAAAGCGAAGGAATCAGTTCAGAAGAACTACTTCTATACTCAATTTTTTATACTCCATACGAAGAGATCAGCGTTGGCCCGGGAACGATCCAAATAAATACAGCAGCAACAGCCGGTTCAAGTTATCAGACTGGCCGCTCCTACACTCCTAAATGCCCAGATAAAAATGGATCCGGAGAATTGCCTTTCACATTCTATCGAAGAAAAACTGCGGAAAAAAATTCCAAGTTACTAATCAACTTCATGGGGGGAGGCAGCTGCTGGAGCAGTTACAATTGTTTCGGAAGTAATACTACAACATATGTAAATTACAAAGATTACCCGTTTTTCATCGTTTCTAAGTTTTTCTTTAGTGAAGGGATATTTAATAAGGATATAGCAAGCAATCCGCTCAAAGATTACGATGTAATCATTATTCCACATTGCTCTGCTGATTTGTTTTTTGGATCCAAAACGGCAGCATACCAAGATCCGACTAAAGGAAACACCAATGTGGATTTTCCCCATTACGGGCATGACAATTTCCTCGCAGTCTTAAAATATATTCAGGAAAATTATCAGGGGGTCACAGATGTATTTGTCCTCGGACAAAGTGCCGGAGGATATTCTGCAATATTAAATTATCCTCATATAAGGGAGGCTATAACAGAACTCAGTCCATCGGCTTCGGTTAACGTTTTAACTGATTCATCCGTAGGGGTAACTTCAGCCAGCTTATTCAGTGCCATGGTAGGCAATTGGGATGCAAATAAAAATCTACCGACATGGGTAACCGGAATCAACTCGACTTATTTTTCAGGAAGCCCATCGTTCGACGATTATATTAAAAAAATTGCTGCCTATTATTCAAGCGATAGAGTCGGAATGTTGACATCAGCATTTGACACTACCCAAAGATACTTTTACAAGTTAGTAGATACAGTAGCTGGAATTTCTGATCCTAGCGAATATACGAATGCGATAATACAAGATCCATATGATTCTAATAGAAAAAACTCCGCGCTTTTCGGGAGTTTTCCTCTTGGAGATACTGTACCTGACGGATCGGTGGGGGTCTCAGGTTCAAACTGCGATTGGGTAAGTCAGACAATCCAGAAAGCAAAATCAATTGCAACTGCCTCGCCAAATTTCAGTTATTATATTGCTCCAGGAGATATTCACACAAGAACAGGACATAACGAAATGTTCCAACTCAAATCGGCAAACCAACCGTTTGTCTCCTGGGTAAATTCGATGGTAAATGGTCCGTTACCGAGTTCCGTTCGATGTTATGATGGCGGGAGTTCCTGCATATTAGATAATCTAACACCTACATTTATCAATCTGGCGTTAAAAAAACCTACCTCAAACGAATCTTATGCTTCGAGTAAGGACCTAAGCCAAACCTGTAACACCGCCTCTTTTTTTAACTAGAGCACTTCAAACACGGTCGCTTCATAGCGACCGTGTTTGAATAAAGAGTGTTTCGATAATGATTGCGTTGCATCTTTATTTTCTCCACTATTGGTCAAACTTTAAAATGCGACTATGTCTAACCTCCGTTATCCTCTCATCGTTATCCTTTTCGTAATTTTCAGTTTTCAAAATTGCGGAACTGCTCTTCTCTTGAATGCCCTTTGGCCTTCAGGAGGAGATGATCGTATTGAGAACATAGGAGATCTTTTCCTTGCGAACATAAACGTTGGCTTGATCCATTATTGGCCCTTGGATGGGGACGCAACCGATAGAGTCGGATCTATCCACCTAACTGCATTTGGAACCGCCGGACCTAAGCTAATCTCCGATCACAATGGTTTACCCAATGGAGCCTACAGTTACGATGGTATAGACTCATGGCATAGCTCGGATGCGATTGCTGGGGAACCTATACTAACTGGAATCGCTTCCTTTACTCTTAGCGCTTGGGTAAAAGGAAAATTTAAACCCTCTGCAGGAGGTACAATTATGGGACAAGGAGACGGTCTAGGATTTCAGTTTTTAGACGGGTCCACCAATTGTTTACATGGAATCCGAATTTACACAGTAAGCGGAGGATCGGGAGTCGTGAGCAATGTCAGTCCTTGCGGAATCTACCAAGACGATGTTTGGTATCATGTAACTTTCATCTGGGATCTTCCTAATAATACTGCCAACTTATATGTTGGAAATGATCTAGTAAAGTCGGTAGTATATAATCCAAATGGAACCCCTTGGAACTCCGGTGCCCCCTTTACCTTAGGATACGGCACACTTGGCGGAGGCTCTCAGCCCATCAGTATAGACGAAGTTCGAATTTATGATAGAATTGTTCCTCCGATATTTTTCAGTTTTTAATTCCTATCCGCATAACGGATACCGCAGATCTAATTAAGAAGCTTCACCTAACTATCGCCGAATTTCTAAAATGAATTTCTTTAGAGGGAAGCTTGGAAACAATACAAGGCTCTCTGGACATCGCAAGGGGCCCAACCTGTATCGTTCACCCAAACCCAGAAAGAATCCAGCCTAGAAACAAAACCAACTTCTCCCCAATCCGGATTGGAACTAGACGTCCAATCTTTGCAGGAAGTCTTGGTCCCGTTCACGTAATATCCGTCCCATCTGGTTCCGGTCCAAACCGAACGATACGTCCCGGAAGAAGGAGCATAGTTGCCTTGCTCATTACGAATCTGTGTCGCGATCGTCCCGTCAAAAAGATCCGAGACGGAAAGAGCGATCGTTTCTCCTGCGGTCGTCACATACTTCGCATTTGGCATCCTACCTCGAGCATGCATTGCAGAAGTAGAAATAACCGCTTGAAAAGTTCCTGATAAACCGCCCGCTCCTGCAGTGGAAGCACAACGAAAATCCGCTCCGCTTACTCCACCTAGATTTCCGTTATAGACGCTGCTAGTAATGAAAAGAATTCGGGAAGGATCCTCCGGGGGAGGAAGTTCTTCTCCCGGAGTAGTCCCGCCACCTCCGGAATTCGACAAGGCTAATGCCAAAATCGCTTGGGATCCGTCCGATGAACCTTGTTCGCAACCAATCAAGGTGAAGAATAAAAGAATCACACATGACGACGAAAATACACGTATCATAAAATGAATATAGACCTTTTCTTTTTTTAAAAGAGCCCTGCAACTTAGTTATTCGGCTCTTTCTTCTTTATATACATGTCTGATTCCAAGTCGGACTATATAAATATTTTTTTAAGAACACTTGGAACTACACTGCCAAACTCTATAAGAAAAACTTTTACAGCGGCGATCTAAGCAAAACGAAAACTGAATCGGATATCCCAATATGGTTACTTAACTTCAAGATACCATTTGCTGAACCCGATTTAACATATTCTTCCGCAGGTTTTCGTGAAAAGAAAGTTCACTTGCCTAACTTAGGCTTTCCGGATTTTAAGTTTAATTTCCTCTTCAACTCTGCCAAAAACTTCCGAATATTTTCTTGTGCAGCCGCTTCAGTAGCCATTTGTGCTCGATAAAGCGCAACGCGTTGGTCCGAAAATTTTCCAATTCCCTGAGCCTCAATAAGTTCATTGAATACAGAGGTTCCTTTATTCTTCAGGATATACCTAACTGTAAGCTTATGAGTAAAATCCATAGCTCCAAATGATGGATTCTCTAATTTCATAATCGCTGCGCCCAAAGTCCAGTCTTCGTTCATATTTATAGAAATGGATTCGCATAAACCTGAATTGATAATTGATTCTTTTAAAGCGTTTGTAAAATTTCTATCTGTAATTGTAGGAGATCCCCAAGGGACTGTCATTTCTCCCCCTGTAGAATCACTTATGTAAATTCTATCTGCCACTTTCTTATTTGTGCCAGAGTCCCAAACAATCATCTCAGTAATTCCAGCCGTAGTTACACAACTATGATTAAGACAAATAACTGCAAAATGGCTACAGTAAATAATAGCAAATTTCAGATATTTCAAAATACACCTCAAATTTACACGATAGTCTATTATTGATATATCTTGAAATTATAAAGTTGAGTCAACTTTTTCTAAAAAAAGAGAATATGACTCAGTATTAAATAATTTAATTTTATTGCATTCAATGTTTTACAATAATTTGTTTAACTACTATCACTCACCTGGAGTTTACATTGAACAAAAATTTGGGCCTTACGGTTCTCGTTTATCTGCTTCTTCTGACACCACTTAATGTATTGAGATCCCAGTCTCAAGGTGAAATTAGAGAAAGAAAACCCTTTTCCATAAGTGCAGGTGCATCGACAAATGCAGCATTCAATTATTGGAATGTTAATTTTGGATATAATATAAACAAATTCGTCAGTGTCGGAACTTCCATTCAATACACAATCCGCCAGACCAATAACTACGATAATCAGGTAATTAATTGTTCGTACGATGCTGACTATATTACAAATTTAAAAACCTGCGATATGTATAAGTCTTGGGATAAAATTTCAGGAGATTTATTTATAAACTATTTCCCTTTCGAAGGTATTTTTTTCATTTCGGCGCATGTTAGTACTATGCCTACTTCACGAAGTAATGTCCATTTTACGGACCCTTATCAAATTTATCCAGGATCTGTTTCTTACTCGGCAGAACGAAAAAATACTGTAATGGGAACACTCGGTATAGGTCTTCAATGGACGCATTCGACCGGTATTTTTATTAAAACGGAGCTTGGTGTACAGAATCAAATTTATGGGCAAGAGAAAATATATATCTATAATGATGACCGTGGTTTGTTTGGATTAGGTCGAGCTGCATCTCTTGCTGAATTAGAACTCTTAAAATCAGGCGCAAGTTTTCCATCTCTTCATGGACTTAGCTATATTAGTATTGCAGCGGGTGTATCTTTTTAAGCTATTTGGACTTTACGTAGCATCTCAAATAGAAACCTTGCTCAATGCGACAGATTGTCAATTATGGGAAGTAAGAAAAAATCTCAACCATTGATCGTTTAGAAAATAGTATCAGTAAATATGCGACTTGAAAAATCAATGCGTTTTACGATTATTAATGATCTTCATATCAAGAATTTGAGCTAACTTCATTTTTTCTCTATGATCAACATAGTTATAGTAGATATAAGATTTAACTCGAGCCTTTAAAATAAATAACGCTACAAAATTATCTTTGAACTCTTCCGCTAATTCTTTGACATCTTCACTCGTCACTTTGTTAAAATACGAGTTAATACTGAATGAAACAAGTTTTGCTGCAGGAGTACCAATTTCTTTTGCAACTTCCATATATATTTCTTTAAGATCTCTCATTCCAGTTGCTTGGATTATTTTCGCAAATACAGATAAACAAGTCTCCAATGTAATCAAATTAAAAAATACCTTAATCCTTTTCGAAATCTTGTCTTCGTCTTCACTCTTCTCCAACATCCATTTTTTATCTTTATATTTCTCTTCTCTCTCTTTCTCGAATTTTAATTTAATTTCTTCCGTAATAAGATCCTTCTCTGCAGACAAAATTCCACCAAAAGAAGAAATCATACGGAACCCATTTAGGTATATTTCTTTTATCATATTGGACAATTCATCTTTTTGCAGTGATCCTTTTCTATTCTTTGCAATTTGTCCAACAATGTCCATCAGTCTAAAAGCCTTCAAAAACGGCATCATTGTGTCTCTAATCTCTTGATTAATGGTTGATGCGTCTACATTCCTTCGTTCCGTTTCTCGATTAGCAGAATCCTGTGCTTGTAACGCCTTTTTTCGCTCTTCCAAAGGTTTATTTCGAGAAGCGTCAATAACATCGTTTTTAATTGATTCAATTATATCTCCTATTTGGAGATATGAATGACAATCCTTATCTAAAGTAATTTCCTTAGTTTCGGAAAAAGATAACATCGCATGCAAAACAGAATCTTGGATAAACGATGAGTCTATATTGTGGTGAGTAATAAAGACCAATATATTTGCATTTATTTCAGCTTCTAAATTTTCAAACAGAGATTTGATAGCCTCTTTGCCGTCCTCAAATGCAATTCTTTTCGCCAAATATTTCGCAACTAAATAATAAAAAATATATTTATATCCAAACTCGTAAGTTCCATTTTCATTCCTTAATATTTGTGAATCGACCAATTTTTGAGTAACTCTACTAGCATCTGGCAATATCCATTTTTTTGCATATTCAGCCTGAAAACCAATATAATCAGCTTCTGAAATTTGATATTTTGGCAACGTAAAAAGCTTATAAGAAAGAGATTCTAAAAAGTTAAAATAGACACTCAGATCTTCATTTTCAACTTTAGCTTTTCCAACAAGAGCGAGAGTTAAAAGGGTTTGATAACAATAAGCAAACGATGTTTCCTTTAGCTCATACGAAGCATTACTTAAAGCATGAAGCAAGGTAAGCAAAAAAACAGGATATGATGGTAAAACTTCATTACCCAAAAGATTCCCAATTTGTTCATATGTATTTTGAATCTTCTTTAAAAATTTTTCTTCATCGATGATTGAAGTATTGTCTTGTAATTTTAAATACTTCTCTATGATCTCATTTCTTTTCTTATAGCCAAAGGCTTTGATTTTAAAGCTCTTATAATTACTAAACTCAGAGTGAACAAAAGGCAAAATCCCGTTAGCCGTATCTATAGTCAAAATCACATTGGAAAACTTTTCAGTCAATTTTCTAAGAAAATCCTGCTTTAACTCCGATCCTCCTTTCATTCTATGAAAGTTATCGATCAAGATTACTTTTTCGCTTTTAGGCAGTTGCTTATATCGATCATATAATTTAGAACTTGTTTCATATATTCTATTTAATGAATTTTTAATAAATTGATCAGATTCGACATTCTTTATTTCCGTTCCGTCAATCAATATTGGGTAGACACCCTTTTCATAAAATCTTGTAAAAATTGTTTTCAACAAGGAAGATTTCCCGGATTGGCTCTCCCCCTCTAAAATACAATACTGTAAATCAGAATCGGATAATAAATCTCCCGACTCTGTATATTCGTCAATTTTTGTATCCTCGACGCCCATTCTTTCTAAATGAGGATAAATAAAAATATCGCCAAGTTTTAACTTGTGGCTATTTATATTGAGGGGAATTCCAATTTCAGCAATCTTACTCAAAAATTCCTTTTTAATTATTAATTCTCTTTTTTCTTTCTTCGAGTAATTTATTTTTTTAGATTCGGAAGATATAAAAATTTCGCCATCCCAAGAATATTTCGTGTATTTCAAATCTTCATTCAATAAATCTACTTCGATTAAGTTGAAACCACAACTACCCGGTTGGTTTTTAAGATTAAAATTTTGACCCGAAATACAAATTGTATATTCAATTTTATCTAAGTTTTCAGCAGCACTACCAGTAGCAATGTGCTCATGGCCAACCAGCTGAATAGAACAGGTCTTTTCCAAAAATAATTGAAATTCAATTTTATTATTCTCCTCTGTTTTCGGTGTAAACCAATTGATCGGATGATGATATAGTCCGATATCAAGGTGAAAGTTCTGCCCATCTGCCTGAAAGTTCTTTACTGGAAAGAATAAAGTTCCGGGTTTCTCTTTTAAATTTGACATCCATGCAGTGTTATAGCAATGAAAACATATCGCAAAGTTTCCAATTTTATCTTCAACACGGTAATATAATTTATTTTCAGGAATGGATCGAAACTTAGAATAGTATTCCCAAAATTCGCTCTGAACAGAAAGAGCACAGTCAATGACGCTATTGTCCGATCCTAAAGAATTATAACTGATGTTATTAATAATACTTTTTCTCAAATCGCTTTCAGATTCAAAATTACAATCATGATTTCCAGGAACAAAAAGAATCTCAATTGCAAGCGAAGGTTGAACAGCTTTTAAGCCTTCTATTAATTTCCGAAAGAAATCCTCAGCTACTAAATATTCTTTCGTTGATCCTTTTTCAGCAATATCTCCAGTTACTGCTATATACAACTTCTCAATACTTATAAAATTCGAATTAACAATATTCTTAATACTTTCAATTTTGGGTTGGACATTAGTTGTTGGAGAAAAGTGAATATCTGTTAAGTGCAATAGCCCTATTTTCATTTTGTTCCCTATATAGAGACTAATCCGGAATTATCTTGGATTTCAAAAAGGAATCCAAAAGATCACCGCGATGTCTGACGTAGCTTTCGTGAATTCATAATCATGAATTCACAATCATTATGTCAAGAACATCTAACGTTTATATCCCTCATTTCGAAGAGAATTTTTCCATTCAGATTTTATTCGAATTTTTTTCAACTTCCGAAAAGAGGAAGTTTTCAGAAGTTAAATTATAAATAATCATTTCTTAAATTTTATCATACACCATTAACTCGTAACCGCATCCTCCGTTTCTGAGCGTTGATACATGGCAATATAGTGATAGGGGATTTCCTCATCATCGACATTTTTAGCAATCACTAACGATTTCTTCACATGCTTCGTTTGAAACACTTGGGATGCTGCATTTTCAATGAACTCATATTTTCGATGCAATGTTGAGTCACTAAATAAAACATATGCTAACCCATACTCATTTCCTACGGGAGGCGCATATAATAATATGTTTTTCAGGTCAGGCGAACTCCACTTATTCTTCGCTTGCATTTTCAGCTTGCTAAGAAAATTTTCAATTTTTTCTTGATCATCAGGAGTAAACATATTTAAGGCGACGCCTATCTCAGTCCATCCTGGAATAGATCGTTCTTCTAATTTTAAAAATATTTCTTTAAACAACTTCTTAATTTTTGGTCTTGGCTTTGGAACTTCTTTTCCAAGATCCCTGGAATGATAATAATGATCAATGGGAGATGACATAGAAGTAATCACTAAAAGATCCCTACCATTTTCATAAACGTAACCTTGGCTGAGAAGAGTGGATAAATAGAATCCTAGATAGTCCAACTCATCTCCAATTATCTCTGTCTTTACATCTCGTTCCAATTCTGCTCGCCTTTCGAAATAGTGAAGAATCTGAACTGGATGCTCGAGAAAATCAAAAACAGTCTCGAAGTCTGCTAAATTTAATGTAGGACAAGGTACGAACGATTGTGGGAACCACTTTGTATGCTTAAATCTGTTTAAATTAGATTGAACAGTTGCAAAATCTTCCAAAGAAACAGATATTCTTATAATTTTACGAATTGTGCTTAAATCGACAGGTAATTTTTGTTTTAGTGGATCTTCAATTCCCGGGTTTGCAATAAGCAACCGAAGTCTATCCTCAAACCTTTTGGATTGAATACTAGGTTCCACAATTAGATCCTTTATATGCCGCTTAACTCTTTCCGGGGCTCCTCTTAATCCTTCTTTGCTAACTTTTGCAGACTTAGCTTCAATAATAATTGCATAAGAATCTATAAAAGTAATTAAATCTGTTTCGTATTCCTTATCACCATCTTTCCATTTAGTTTTAGGAACGGTTAGTGTTTCTGGAAATCGACGCTTTACAATCGCTTCTATTTTTTGCTCAAGATATTTAGATCTCCTCTCATGTAAGGAATCCTTGTCTATTTCTGAAAGCATAGAATCAATTATAAAAAATGAAGACCCAAAAAACAACTGCGCTATAATACAAAAATACTCTTCACCTACTTTCAAAATTGATTTATTCCAGACTGGATTATCTAAGAAAAAATGCTCTGACTCCCAATTCTCTAAATCTCCAGGTTTTAAAGAAAAATAATCTACTATTCTACCGATAATCTTCTCATCTATCCCACACTTCTTACATAAGTCTTTCGATGATAATTGAAACATCTTATAAAGACTATGATCTTCATGAACAATTAGCCTAATCAGAAGTTCTTCTTGACTCAATTCCAAGTCGGCTAATTTTTGTAAGGCTTCACTAATTTCTAATTCGCTCGCCCCTTTACCTTCATAGTATTTCATTATTATTTCAGATTTAGAGTTTAAGCCTCCCAATGAAGAAAAATGCTTAACACGCTCAGTCATTAATCTTCCGGTTTCTGCAACTAAGGTTTTAAATAATACAATTGCATCGCTAATCGAAAAACCAAACCTTTGTTTCGTGGAACTATCAAAAGGGGAATACAACTCAGTTAAAATCACAATAACTTGTTTAAAATAACCCCAATATCGAACGCCCGCTGTATGGCTCCTAATCATTTCTTGAAATTGAATAATGCTTTGCTCTTCAACTGGTAAATCAAGTATTTCCGATTTCATTCGAGATAAAGAGAATGATGAGGTAATATTCTTTAAATTATTTACTACAAGTTCTATCGTATCTGGGAATGCCGGCATTTTACCCCAGGATTCTTGTTTTACTTTTAGCATTAAAGCTTGAAATATTTCCACCTGAGGTTGACCAATAGGACGTTCACCGTCTAGTAAATCGGCTCCGTCATCACCAACATTCAAGCTTAAATAATAATTTGCCAATATCGAGATAATTGATAAAGGATTATGTTTATGAATTATCTCGATTAGCGTATTTAGAGAATCGCGTAGCGATATAGAATTTTGATTACCGACCTCTGCTATAACCTTCTTTCGTTCATCAAGCGAAAGTCCAGCCAGAGGACTTTCAAATGTTCTTAAAAATGCAGACTTATTCTCTTCCTGAGATTTTTTACCCGCCTTTCTTCGACTACTTCTTCTCTTAACCATAATCATCACAAGACTTTATGATTTTTTTATATTTAAAGAAATCTCAGTTTCCAAAAAAACCTTTTCGAAAATTCCAATAAAGAAAAAAGTCCGCTTAGATTAATTTTTCACTTTTTTAATATTCATGTCAAGTAGATCTAACGTTGTAAATATTATAGATTATCAAAATAGAAGACCTACAGGTCCTAAAAATTCGGATCCAGAATCGGGAATCATGCTCGGAAAAGGACTTACCGATCAGACGATGATTGAACTGGTAAGAAGGTTTTCCGAGCCTACAATGGAAAGAGATTATCGAAACCGAGCCCTGCTCTCGCTAATGAGTAAAACTGGACTCCGAGCTAAAGAGATCGTTTCTCTAAAGTTTTCTCACCTCTTCCAGGCTCCATCTGGCGAAATGCTAATTTCCTATATTAAGAAAGGCGGAAGGACCGGATTTTCAGTTATCTCAGAGGAAACATTAGAGTTTATTCGGGAGTATCATTCCATCACTGGGGAGAGTCATGACTACTTTTTCCTATCTCTCCCAAGTAGAAACGGAACCTCCCGCTCCAATCTTAGCACAAGAGGATTACAGCTAATAGTCAATTCCTGGAGAGTAAAGACTTGCTCTGGACGGCTTGTGCATCCTCATGCAATACGACATACAACCGGAGCTAAACTCTTAGAAACTTCCGGTTCAATAGCTGCACAGAAAGTTTTAGGTCACTCTACACCTGTGACTACTTCGAAATATTACACCAAACCCTACTTTGACGGATCAAAATATCTTACTTGGGAATGAAATGACCTTATTAGACAAATTGGAAAATAGCTCGATCAAGTAATTAATCAAATCCGGCGAAGTCGTAAGCTTAATGGTGATTCCATATAAGTATAGAGTGGAAGAGTTTTACAATTGTCCGGTTTATGTTTCGAGAACGGTCTGGGATGAGTTAAACTCAGTGTTCAACAAATCAAGAGATAAGAAATCTCCATCGAGAATAATCTACAATCTAATGTCAGGCAGCTTAAATCGAATTATTGCCGAAGCGGAAGAAGGTATAGAAATATTCTTAGTCTATTTTAAGTATCTACTACCATCCTTAAATAGATACAGAGCTTTTAGAAAAATTCTACTACCAAAAGATTCGGAAGATCAATACCTACTAATTTTAAGTATAAACGAAGACTAAGTTTCTTTTTTTTATAATTTCCGTTTTTTCCTTTTCGTATTTCACTCTTTTCGAATATTATTTTCGTGACTGAAATACAAAATCAAAAACATGAATGGCTTCAAATAAATAGCGATGGATTAGAGATATTCAATAAAATCCTAAACATGACAGATATTTACCTAAAACATTGTGAGCCTTATCTAGGAGAAATGTGCAGTATTTCTATCTCTAATTTATAATTCTTTTAGATATGCGCGGAGTCGTTCAATAATGGAAGTTAGAGAAGGCATTTCTCCATAATAAAGTGCCTTTGTAGTTTCAGATCTTTCCTCAATTTTCTTTCGCATATCGGGATTACTTAATATGAAAGCATCGTTCTTAGTTAAATCCTTTTCATCACCATTCCTAAATCTATTTTCTTTATGACTTTTATACTTATCAGTTCCAATGAAATCTTGAACTTCTTTCATCTCCAACAACTTATAAACATCGTAGTAATGCCTTGCAAAATTTGCTATTTCTTGTCCGTCTGCAAGTTGACGATACTTAGTGGATATAGCCTGCAACTTCTCCACAAAAGTGTATTCGGGATGATAGCAACGAACTCCAACTGCTCGATTATCTATATAATCTTGCATCTTATTGTTCTTAATCAAATACTCAGTAACCCAAGAAGAAATCGTCTTCTCGCTAAATAGTCTTTCTCAATCAAACTTGGAGAGAGATTTTCGGCAGAAGCTACCACTCGAACTAATTCTTTCCATTCTTCATCGGAATGTACAAAAGGTTTATTCATTTATGGAAGACAGTAACTCTCTAAACTTTTTCCTAGCAGCGACTTTTCCGAATTGCTCCGCAACCTTTTTCAGCTGAGTCGAATTCAACTTTTTAACAAGCTTCTGCATTTTCTCATTTAGATTAACGGGAACCTCTGCTAACGCTTTACGTTCATTCAATAATTCGACCAGTAAAAATTCGCGTGAAAGGGTTTGCGGGTAACCAGGACGTCTTTTAAAATTAAACTTAACTCCTCCAAGTTCAACGAGGCCATGTCTTTTTTGATTATAAACAGTTAGCCAAGTATAAAGCTGTGTTAAACCTAAATCCAAAGAATTCAGCGCATTATAATCTACGATTAAGAAATCTTTTGTTTTCAAATACCTTTCCACAAGTGAAGAGGCATCTGCTGAAACATCCCCAAACTTACTTTTCTTAGGGCAGAAATATAGTCCTGTACGCTCTTTCTTAAGAAATCCTTGCTCAACAAGTTGTTTTAACTCACGATCAACGCTAGAGGAAAAAGCGGTCAAATCACCACGCCTATAAACCTTGCCAGGCTTTAAGTGCAATTTGAGGGTATCCAGACTCATGATAATAATTAGACGTTTCATAGAAAAAACGTCAACGTTTTTTGTAAAAATTCATGCATTTAAAGAAAAGGAAAAAACTGTAAAATAAGTAATCTTTTTTCTACTTCTACCCTCCCCTGTAAAACGTAGGGGAAAAGAAAGTATAGGTAGTTTATTTCTATTAGGGGGAGTAGATAATAGATATAGATTTGCTCGTAATCAATGGAGCAAGCATGGAGTTCATTCTCAAGTAGCAGAAGGAAACCAGAGATTACTCAAAACTTCCTTCGGTGCATATTGTTATACAACACCAGAATACTCGACTCCGTATCTGAACGAATTTGCCTTCCTCAAGAACGCAAAAGTCCTCGGACTCGACGCTTTAGTTCAGAAGGAAGAGGAAGGTTCTGTGAGGATTGGAGCTAGGTTATTTTTACCTATTTAATACACGTAATCCGAACCGAGGACCACCTTTCCTCCAATCCAGAACCGCCCCTTCCATTAGAAATACCGAAAATATAAACCTCTTCCCAACACCCCTACCTAAACACTACAACCCAGCACTAAACACTGATTACTTCACGGAAATAACCAAGAAGATACTTAATGACTTCTACCCAAAACACTGTCCTACTCCTGAATGTAACAATAGAATCTTAGATAAGGAAATCTCAACAAGACCAGATCTAATTAGATGTCCTCAATGTAGATATCTAACATCAAGACTAAGTTACACTCCCCTTCATCATTTCAAACTTCCAATATGGATGTTCGGATATATCCTTTATGAATCACTAATACAATACCCAAAGGTAGTAACAGCAACAGAACTAAGTAAGAGGCTAAGAATAGGATATAATGCAGCCAGCTTACTAAAGAGAAGATTCCAACTCTTTGCATCAAACCAATTACCAAAGTATAAGAAGCTAACCTACGAGGCTCTAAATGATCAGTTCAAGGACTTCCTACTCCCTCCAAATGAGAATAGAGACATTACTAAGATCATGGCAAAGAAGCCTTATACTTGCGTAGACACTGTTGTATTATATTCAGCAGGTGAAAGAGCGAGCCAAGGTAGGAAACGTTACAGACATAGTGGACAAACCGCTTCTATATACCTTTCAGAGAAATTAGGAGGGAGACAAGTCGGAACTCTCGTCCAAACTATAGCAATAAAACAAGGACCAGTATTCTTCTCATCAGTATCTAATCAGAAAGCGGATACGCTTGGACCTCTAATCAAAGAACATCTCCCTACTTGCACTCCCCTTTTTACAGACCAAGGATACCCATGGCTTTGGGGAATATACAAGAACCACAGATCAGTAAATCACTCTGCAAGATCAAAGGACAATAGATTCAGATTCGCTCGAAATCGTTGGTCGAAGAATGGAGTCCACAATCAAGTAGCAGAAGGAAACCATAGAGTTTTAAAAACTGCTTTTGCTGCTTACGGATATATCAAGCCTAAATATTCCCAAATGTATCTGAATGAGTTTAGCTTCATTAAGAATGCTAACGTATTCGGACTGGATGTGCTGGTTGAATGTGATGGTGATGATGCCAACGAAGGAATGAGGTGTAGAGATAGGGATGCTTTTGCTGTCAATCCGAGAGCCGGGATGAAGGAGGCGGTTCGGATTGAGAGGAAAGGATTTTTACCTCAACACATCATTCAGAAGTTTGCCTAACATCTGATCCTGAGTTTGAACAGTTTTCTGATTCGCCTCGTAAGAGCGGTTAACTTCGATCATCTCTACCATTTCAGTCACGACACTTACATTAGAAGCTTCTAAATAACCTTGGAGAAGATTTGGTTCTTCTTCTAAAAGAAATGGTCTTGGTTCGCCCGATTCAGGAGTATCATTATAAAAAGAGTCCCCTTCTTTATCCAAGTGACGAGGATTTTCAACAGTGCGGATCTTGATACGATCTAAAAGAACAGGAGTTTCAAATCTATTCTTATCTGCTCCGACAGAATTACGAGGATCGTTACCGATCTCACCGTTGATCCAAACTTCTCCGTTCTCTTTCACCAAAAAATTACCACGAGCAACTTTGATCGGGCCATTTTCACCCATTAAAGGAAAACCTTGAGGAGTCACGAGGTAACCATTCGTATCCAAAACGAATGCACCTGAACGTGAAAGTCTTTCCCCTCTATTGGTCAGAATGCTAAAAAATGCAGGATGTTCAGTGCCGGGCCTATCTTGCAACATCATGTCGAAAGGATTGTCTGTCTTCTTCACAGCACCTTGCTCGAATCTTGTATAAATTTCATTCACCTCGGCGCCTAATCCTAGTTTGCCGACCACTGGAGCAGTATCAAACGAGCCCATAGGCACCTTGCCCACGCCGTCCTCGCTGAATCTATGGATCAAAAGTTCAGGGAAAGTTTTGAACAACGTTGTGTCTCTTTTGAAAGCAGTCTTGTCCACGTTTGCAAGATTATTGGAGATCACATCCATGCGCGTCTGCTGCACGATCATCCCATTGGATCCGGTGTACATTCCTCTTAACATTCTACTTTCTCCTGCTCCATTTAAGGATCGGAGTTTTTCAAAAATCCCATTACGCTTTTGAAGACATAAAAAGAAAAAATAAGAAGGAGTTCCTACCAATTTCAAAATCCCATTATGGGATTTGGCCGCCTCCCGCCCGATGGCGGGACCGGGCTGCTACGGGTTCGGCGAGTCCGCCTCATCCCACCTTTGGTGGGACAAGCCCTTCGCATCCCTGGCGAATAGTGATTCGGGATATTTTAGCCTAAACTGGAACCAGCCCGGAATTCAGAATCTACATTCCATCCCAATGCAGGGCGGAGGCTCCCTTCATTTCATTTATGTTGGAGTTCCCACTCAGTAGAAGTATCACCCGAAGCTCTTAAGATAAGAAGCTATCGGATGTCCAACTGGGGAACCTTCTTTACTTAGCGGCTTTGCGTGAAAAAAAACTCCCCTGCTGGCAGAATGTGGTCGTTGCCTCGCTCCCGATGGGTCGCTGCGGCAGGGATACGAAGGGCTTTAGTCCGGCTTGCCGGATGAGCGCATGCGCGAACCCGTAGTAGCCCGATACGAGCAAAGCGAGTAGCCGCCCAAATCCTTTGTTGGAGTTCCTACAAGGAAGCTGGATTTAGTCTCATTTCCAAAAAACCTTTGACATCTCTTGTTCTGAGCACTATCTATCCAGAGGATGAAGAAAAAAGGGTATTTTCTCTCCTTAGGAGCCGGTAAAAACCAGGTACCCTTAATCTCTGCCGCGAGAGCCTTAGGCTTAGAAGTAGCCGCAGTAGATAAAAACGATAAGGCCCCTGGCTTTGCCTTGGCGAGCATGAGGATCATAGAGTCCACCTTCGAATATAGAAGGATCTTAAGAGCTGTCGCCGAAAACCCATTGCCCACTCCAATTATCGGAGTAGGAACAAGATCCTTTGGCAAAGCCACTTATAGCACAGCCTATCTTGCAGAAAAATTAAAACTAAAATATGCAAGCACACAATCTGTATTAAAATTTTCTGATAAACAAATTTTGAAAGAAACCCTGGCTCCAAAAGGGATCAGAGTTCCAAGAGAGATCCCTTCTTCTGAGATCAAAGCAAAGTCTAAAACTTTTCCTTATCCTTGGATCTTAAAACCAAGCCAAGGCAGCGGCAAATCAGGGATCCAACTCGTGGGATCCGATTCTGATCTGAAATCACTTACAAATATATTATCTCCTAAAAAACAGCCCAAATCAAAAACTACTGCAAATTCTCCTCATCCTGAAACCTGGCTTTTGGAAGAGTATATTCCAGGTCCCGAATATACTGTTTTGGGATTGGTAGAAGGTTCTGAATTTCATTTAGTAAATATTTCCTTAAAGGAAACTTCTTCTTTTCCTCCTTTTTTAGAAGCAGCTCATAGACTTCCCTTCCCTAAATCTGAATTGGAAGGCGAGATCAAAATGTTATGCAGAGCAATCGTAAAGGCTACTGGTCTGAAAAACTGCCCTTTTGTGGCGGAGTTTAGATCGGACGAAAATGGAGATCTTGTTTTGATCGAAGCCGCTCCAGAAGTAGGCGGAGAATACTTGGCAGATGTTCTGGTTCCTGGTTACTCAGGTTACGATTATTTCACGAATCTGGTAAAACTTTTGGTGGGAGAACCAATCACTCCTCCTCCTTCTAGTTTAGAAATTCCTAAAAGACTAAAATCTCAAGTTCGTTTTGATATTCCGCCCAGAGGTGTTTCTGTCCTAAAATCCTGGGAAGATTTTCCTACAAATTCTGGTGAAACAATTCTTTTCAATCAGAACTTAAAAGAGCCCGGTACTAAATTGGATACTTCATTAGGAAATGAAACAAGAACAAGAGTTCTTTGTTTAAGATCAAAGGTTTCTTCTTCAGAAGAAGAATGGAATGGTTCCGTTAAAAATCGTTTGAAGGCGGAATATGAAGCCCGCTGATCATCCTTCCAAAGAAGCTTGGGAAACTCATTATACCAGACCTAAGGCCAAACTTTCTTATCCGGATGAAAACTTAGTTCGTATGATCTCTAAGTTTCCCTCTTCTTCCCCTTCTCCCAAAGCTTTGGATTTTGGTACTGGTTCAGGAAGACATTGTGCTCTTTTAAAAGATTTTGGTTACGAAGTTTCTGCCGCGGATTATAGCGAGAATTCTATCCAATCAGTTAAGGAATCTTATCCTTGGGCAAAAACTTTTCTTCTAAATTCTCCCCCTTATCCTTTTGCGGATGAAGAGTTTGATCTTATTGTAAGTTGGGGAGTTCTACATTATAATTCTCCAAATCTCGCAAAATCGATGTTAGATGATACCTTTCGTATTTTAAAAAAAAGTGGTTATCTGGCAGCTTCTGTAAGAGCAGAAGGTGATACTCATCTTAAGGCAGAAAAAGGTAAAATAGGAACCGCGGATCTTGCTGGCGGCGCCACTTGGTTTTATTCCAAAGAAGATTTGCAAAACCTTCTTCAAAAATTTTCTTCTTTTGAGATCGGTTATACGGAGAGAACTCCATTAGGAAAATTGGATGAGAGGATTTGTCATTGGATCTTTCTCGCCAAAAAATAATCCAAGAAGAATGTCCTCTTGGCGGGGACTGCGACTGGGAACCTTTATACAGATCCGAATTCGGAAACTTCGATCTTTCTATCCAAACTTGTAAGACCTGCGGTTTCCAAGCCCAATTCCCAAGACCTGAACCTGAATCATTATATACGGAAGAATATTATACTGGTAACCAGGAATTCACTTATAGAGACGAAAGAAAGACTGAAAAATTTGATCGTTATGTTTGGTTTGCTCGTTTAAAAAATATTTCTAAATTCAAATCTTCCGGAAATTTCTTAGATATTGGCTGTTCCTTCGGTGGTTTTTTAGAATGCGCTAAAGAAAAAGGATTCATGCCTTATGGTGTGGAAATTTCTCCCTTCTCCGCCAAACAAGCAGAAGCGAGAGGTTTCAAAATTTGGCAGGGCCAATTCTTAGATGCAGATATTCCAGAAAACTTTTTCGATGTGATCACACTCATTGAAGTGATAGAACATCTAGAAAACCCAAAAGAAGTATTTAATAAACTCACCAAAGTTTTAAAACCTGACGGATTACTTCTCATTCAGACTGCAAATTTCGACGCCTGGCAGGCAATGGAAGCAGGTAAAAATTATCACTATTATTTGCCCGGCCATGTGTATTATTATTCTGCAAAAATCCTTCGGAAAATTCTTGCCAGAAGAGGATTCGAAAGACAGATTACTTACCTCGGAGTGGACTTCCCTCTTTCCGCCAAACTTTTAAAATCCAGGGGAAGTTTTTCAAGCTGGAAGGATTATTTAAAATGGTTTCGGATCTCTTTTTACCATTTTAAAAGTAAACTTTCCAAAAAAGGAATACCACTCACATCTTCTATGGTGCATTACGCGATTAAGAAATGAATTCTCATCCGAATACAAAGTACAGTAGATTTTTTGATTATATTCCGGACGCTGGTTTAGGACGAAAGCTGAACTTTACAGTCCGAGTGTTAGCAGCTTCGGCTTATCGTTTTGTCAAAGACGAATGCCTTATCAAGGCTTCCGGTATTTCTTATACCACAATCGTTTCCCTGATCCCAATGCTTGTTGTGGCTCTTTCACTTTTGACAATCACTTCCGGATTGGACAATCGTAAAGAAGAAATATTCGATAAAATTAATGCGTTTTTCTTAGTTAGCAATATCAATTTAGATATCAATCCTTACTTAGATACTCTAGGAGAATTGATTGATGCTGCCAGGCAGATCGGAGCGATCGGTTTTATCCTTTTAGTCTTTTCTGCAACTACCGTACTAAGATCTTTAGAAAACTCTTTTAACTCCATCTGGAGAATAGAAGAGAAAAGATCTGTTCTGCAAGAATTCGTATTTTACTTTTTTGTTCTTTCTATAGGACCTTTACTTCTTGTTATCGGAGACAATCTTGCCAAAAAAGTGACCGATGTATTTCGCCCTCCTCATTATCTGAGTATGGACAAAGATCTAGAAAATCATATTTGGATTTCAGGAGAGAATGGAACACTATTCCGAATGGATTCCGGCTTAAAACAGGATTATTATCTAGACGAGAAGGACATTGATCTCAAAAATATTCGATGCCTTGATTCTTTCGGGGTTCGTGTAGACTTTTGCGAAAAACCAGACATCTCCAAAGAAAATTTTGTTAGAGTTTCCATCAAGGACGGAAAAGTATATGCACTTTCCGAAAAAGGACTATTTCTTTCTAAACCAGTGGATGGCTCTGTATGGAATGCAATCTATTTCGATAATTCTAATTTTAAAGATTTTGAATATATTAACGAAGGTAATTTTTACCTAATATTCTCCAACGGAGAAGTCCTACACTTTTTTGCCCAAGGAAGAAGTTATAAACCAGTATTCACAAACGTTCTGAAAATCAGAGCAAATCGTGTTTATTTTCCGGAACCATATCTAGGATACATCGTAGATGAGGACGGAAATGTTTGGAAAAGTGAAGACGGTGGTTATACCTGGAACGCAACTAAGATCACTGGCCATGGTTTAAAAGATATTCATCGGATCAGACCGGGAGAATTTTTTGTAACAGGAGAAAGAGGTTCCGTTTTCAAAACAGAAGATGGTGGTTATTCCTGGAAAAACCTCAGTCATAAAAGATATACATTCACTAAAGTTTGGTCCATAGAAAACGAAGAATCGGCCGACATTTTCCTTTTGGATGCTCTTGGAAATATTTTAGTCTCCATAGATGGTGGAGAACATTGGAATACATTTTATATTCCTGCCAAAGGAAAAGTATTCGCTTCAGGCTTACTAGACAGAAGTGAAAACGGAAGATTCAGATTATTGAATATTGGAGAATATAGAAAGATCAGTCTTTCAGAATATAAGGATGTTAAGTACGAAACAATCATCCTGCAGGGGGGAGAGTCAGTATTCTCACCTTATAATATTCTAAAATTCTTCTTCCCATTGATAGGCATCTGGCTTTTCTTCTTAGCCTTATTCACTTTGATCCCTAATACAAAAGTCCCTATTAGAGCATCTTCCTGGGGAGCAGGCTTTACAAGTGTGATCTTTTTGATCTTCCTGTATGGATTCCAAGTTTATATTACCTCCTTCTCCGAAACCACAATGATAGTGTATAAGGCACTCGCTTCCATACCTATCTTCTTGATTGGAGTATATTCATTATCACTCATCGTTCTATTCGGTGCAGAAGTGACTGCATGTGTGCAATACCCAGAAAGATATTACGCGCCTTTCCAATTGATAGAAGAGCATCATACTTCTTTCAGTTATGAATTTAGAAAACTGATCGGAGTTTTGAAAGCAGTCTACTCTGTACAAAAAGAAAGTAAAATTGCTCCTCGCAGTGGAGACCTTGCAATCAAATCTGGCCTGCACGCAGAAGAGATCCCAAGATTAACTAAAACATTATCCGCAGCAGGATTACTTGTAGAAACAAATGAAGGTGGAGCCTGGCTGCCTGTGGTCTCTGGAGAAGATTTAACTCTCGGAGATTTTTACCGCAGGATACCAGAACCGCTCCTAAAAGAAGATCCGTCTTTCCATGTATATCCTGATAAGGTCAGAGAAAAAATGGATAAGGCAGAAACTTCTCTCCAGAAAGATTTGGATGCGATCAGTTTTAGAGATCTGATCGATTGAGGCGAGCCATATTAAAAAATTATAAACTTAAGAAATTTCTCAAGGAAGAGAAAATACTATGTTAGGTCTTCCTTCCTTGGGAACCGCGATCCTTACTCGCATCCCATCTTTGGAATCTACACGAACACTTCCCCTAACCTGCAGCACCAAACTTTCGACCAATTTCATTCCGATCCCTTCTGTCTGATTAGCTGCATCTTCTATTCCTTTTCCGGAATCTGAAACTAGTAATATTAGATTTTTATCATCCTGTTCCAATCGAACTGAAATTTCACCATTTTCTCCTTCACAAAATGCATGTTTTAAGGAATTTGTAACTAGCTCATTTAGGATTAATCCTAAGGGCATTGCAGTATCCGGATCCAATTTGATATTTTTATCTATTTCAATATTAACTGATATTTTTCCAGAGGTATTCTTATAAGTATTTTCCAAATTTTGGATCACAGGATCTAAAATTGAATCGGCACCTATCTGCAAAAGATTATTAGAATCATAAATAATCTGATGGATCTTAGCAATAGATTGGATCCTATTTTGTGCGATCCTCAGAGCTTCCGAAATATTTTCATCTTCCTTATTCGCTCTTTGCATAGAAAGAAGACTCGAAACTATCTGTAGATTATTATTCACCCTGTGATGGATCTCAGTAAGTAAGAATGCTTTTTCCCTCAGCTCATTTTGTATTCTTTTTTGGTCCTTCTCTCTTTTCGCCTGTTCTCTATGCATGGAATCCACATATAAAAAGATGAGAAGAAACATCACAAAAAGATCTCGAGCAAATCCCTCATAATCATCCAAAATATCACTGATGCCTGAATGTTCTAAAAAATTGGAAACACATACAAAAAATCCGGTAGAAAGAGCAGCTGCAGCAAATATCCCAGGCCCAAACTTTACACGATTTTTCATTATACTTTTGATCAATAGAGTTAAAGAGATCGCATATAATAGAAAAGTCACGAGGCTCATGGAAGATATAACATTCATTTCAGACTTCCTGCCGTTTTAAGAAATAAACGTTTATACCGAATAAAAAGAATACTCCGGACAATAAGAAAGTGAAATGTTCTAGAAAATTCAAGAAGACCGGCCAGAAAAAACCTTCCAGGACAGTAAAAAGACTACTAAACCAGACGCAAAGGAATCCAATAAATAGATATTTATATTTTGGTATGAGTCCGATCCGATAAAGAGCGACTATCGCAATCAAACCTATGGAGTCGAAAATCAGATTTAGAATTTCGCTGATTTGTATCATGCAAACCGGAAGTAATTTATAGAAGAAACGAGCGAAATGTCAATTCTGTTTCTCCTACAAATCTAAAACAGACCGGTCTGCGTTAAGAATAGAAAGGGGATACTTAAAAAAAATTGATCTGACTTACGATCCTTGGACCACCTTTAAAAATTGGTCTCCTAGATCAATCCTACGATCCGCAGTTCGAATAGTAGAATGGATCATATCCCCAGGTTGTAAATACTGAGATCTTTTACTTTGCCCTTTTACGAACAGCTCCCATTTTTTTCTTTCGGAAAGAAGGCCAGCGATCTTTTGTAATATCTTTCCCGGAGCTCTAAGAGCACATCCAGAAGGAGTACCTGTCAACAAAACGTCACCAGGAGATATATTACAAAAACTAGATAATTCAGTAATAGTCTCCTCCGGTTTAAATACTAGATTAGAAATAGTATCATGCTGTCTGACTCTATCGTTCACAAGCAAAGTTAATTCCAAACTATTCAATATTTCAAAATCTCCCGGCTCCAAAACTGCTAAGACTGGCCCTGCTGGCAAAAAAGTACGATAAGATTTTCCTTTATACCACTGCAATTGAGGAAGTTGTATATCTCTTGCGGATACATCGTTCGCCATAAAGATAGCAGCAACATATTCTGATATATTTTTAGAATTTACTTCTGTATAAGATTCGATTGATTTTCCAAAAACAAGGCCTAGCTCGATCTCATAATCCAGAAGTTTAACATGTTTAGGCCGGATCACCTCTCCTAGGGGAGAAGTTAAAGATGCATCTGATTTAGTGAAAAATAGATTATAACTCTTATCATCTGGATCAAGCCCAGATTCTATCAAATGTTGTCTATAATTCGCACCTTGGCAAATGATCTGACAAGGCGAAGAAATCGGAGAAAGTAATATTATATCCGAAAGATTATAACTCTTGGATCCAGGATTAGTGCTGTCCGTCCTAGCGAATTCCAAAAATTTGCGGGTATCTAAGTCCCCTAACCCGAGAGGATATACCTTACCCTCTGTAACTTTTGCCCAATCTATCTGTTTATTTTTTTGAAAACGTATATAATTTTTTGCCATAGTATATTCCTTTTTCTCAATATTTGATCCAACTTCTGGGAGATAGTTCCGCTACCTTCTTTAATTCAATCAGCTTTCGTAGCTCAATTTTCCTTCCTGAAAATATCCCTTTTATAAGCTGGATCAATTTATCTAAAGAAAGTTCCGTATCTAAAAAATCCTCAGGCATATCTTGTCCCCATTGGTACAGACTCTCTCTACTGATAGGATGAAAGCCTACGGGAACAGTATCATCAAATTTATCTCCATCAGTATAATGTTCCACGAGCATCCCGCTTGGATCTCTCTGATAATCGAATATCTGGCTTCCTAAAATATGCCTTCCAATTCCCCAAGCAGACTTCCATCCTCTTTTCAAAAGCCATTCCCTTCCCTTAGCAACCTCATCCAAATCTTCCAATTCGAAAGCACAATGTTCCAATCTATCGTCTATTCCAGAGGCAATTACTATAGTATGATGATCTGTGAGTTTTTCTCCCAAATCACATCTTAAAAAAGCGATCACAGGTTCCTTGGATCCTGGAAGTATTTGTATATCGGATGGGATCATTCCAAATACATCACAATACCACTGTGCATTCTTTAAGAACTCCTGTTTTAAGAAAACTGCATGTCCTAAGCGATTTACTTTAGCTGGTCCTATATCATATGGTTGGGGCGTATTTTTGCGTAAGATCTTTCCATCACTATTCCAATTTTTAGACCTTCCATCCTTCTTTTTTTCTTCCAAGGAAGAAGGGAGTAATACTACATCTACTGGAAGACCAGAAGGATCTTTAATCGTTACCGCTGGAAAATGATCCCTTCCGAATCTTCCTTGAGGCCAGACCTCGGCTCCATCCATCTGTTTTAACCTTTCAAATTCTTCAGCAGAAGATATATAGAATCCGAATCCGAGTAAAAAGTCCCTGTCGGCCTTTTCCAAAGACCAACAGGGAAGATTGGAGCTAAAGCCATGAAACAAAATCCTGTCCTTAGACAATTCAAAAAGAGAAAGCCCAAAATCCTTATAGTATTCGCCAGCCAATTCCAGATTTTTTCTTCCTAATCGAACATAAGCGATATCTCTCGCCTTACTGATAGGATACTTCGATCTCCTAGGACATTCGGAAGGTAATTTATTCATGGCACTTCCTTTGGTAGATTTCTGCAAATCTCAAAATTGTATCATCTAGTTCCTTTCCATAAAAGACTGCGGCCACAATCTTATCCGGACGAACAATCGCGAATCGATCCGCGCCACCGAAAAATTTCAAAAAAGAAGAAGTAACATCTTCAGCTGAATTAGAAATAATCTCAGAAACCTGCTGTTGATTCGAAATATATAATATTCTTCCTCCCATTTTTTTCCAAATTTCAATATTAGATCGGCTTAAGTTACGGGAAGGATCTGCTCCATAACCAACAAGACAGAGATTTGAGCCTAATAAAGAATCTGATAATTCCCAATTCCCTTCTTTTAATCGGAGAGGAGCTTGTGGGAAAATGGATCCTGGAGAAAGTGAAGATTTTTTTAAAGTATTCGTCTTTAAGAATAGACCTTTACCGAACGAATTATCCGGTTTTAATCTCAGATCCGATAAATAAGGACGAGCAGGAGTAAAAGACAGGAATATCATCAAAAAATCCCTAAAAAAAGCAGCGATCCTACTTCTAGTCATAATGATCGATCCCAAAAACACAGCCAAACGTATCATCTTTTTTGCATGTGGTTTTCTCTCTAGGTTATAGCTCGAAAGTATATCCCTAGAAGCTTCTTTACGTAAAACGGATGCAATTTTCCAGGCAAGATTGAAAGAGTCTCTCATGCCACTTACTAATCCTTGTCCAGCGAATGGAGGAGTTAAATGAGCAGCATCTCCCAGTAAGAATACTCTTCCCTTTCCCATACATTCTGCTGTCTTAGCTTGGAATCTATAAACGGCCTTTCTTTGTACCTTCATGGAAGAAAGTTCTCCCCAAGGACGAATGAGTTCCGCGACCTTTTCGGACTTTTCCATTTCTTCCCTGGTTTCTCCTTCCTTAAGAAGAAACTCCCAACGTTGTGATTTTCCTGGACCAGGAACATGTGCGATAGGCCTTTTAGGATCACAAATAAATTCGACCTTACTAAGAACGTTAGGCATATCTTCTACATCTAAGATCAGCCAATCTTCTTTGTAAGCAGAACCTTTCAGTTTCCATCCTTGTTTTTCACGGATAGGACTATGAGCGCCGTCACACCCTAATAGAAAACCTGTCGAAATTTTATAAGTAGTTCCGTTACATTTTACTTTTAAGATAATTTCCGAATCCGACTCAACATGAGTTAAATATGTACACTCTGACCAAAGCCTTACATGATCGAATCTTTCGAGACCCTTTCTTAAAAGTCTCTCCAAGTCCGGTTGATAAATTGAAACCAAACGAGGATGTCCGTCCATAGATCCCATCGAATTAATCTTAGCTAATGTTCCTACGTAAGGAGAGATCATTTCGACCCAGGAGATAGAAGGCATAATTTTAGAAGCTTCTTCTCCTAGCCCGGAAGCTTGGAGAATTCTCAAGGCATCTTGGTCCAAGGAAATGGCTCTCGGAATTTCCAAAATTCCTGGATTCTGATCTATAATTAGGACTGGAATTCCTTCCCGTCCCAATAGGTTCGCAGTCAGAAGTCCTACCGGACCCGCGCCTACGATCAAAACGTTCGGTTTCTCCAACTCCTCGATCCTATCCATAAAATGATATACTAATCAAAAATGATAAAAACGTCAATTAATTAAGATCAAAAATAGATAAATCTTTCTATTTTTGATAAATCTATCAAAAATGTATTTGTGTCACATTACAAATAAGGGATTGATATCTTATGAGTTCTCCCCCCAAAAAACTACTCCCGAAAAGAGAACGGACCAGGCTCCAGATCCTGAAAGCTGCCCTCAAACTATTCGCAAGAAAAGACGCAGGAGAAGCATCAATCTCAGATGTGATTGCAGAAGCTGAAATCGCAAACGGAACCTTTTATAATCATTTCAAAACCAAAGAAGAACTTTTAGAAGCTTCTTCCTTATCTTTAATAGAATCTTTAGCATCCGAAGTGGAAACTCTTATGGGAGATATGGATGACCCTGCAGAAAGAATGGCGCTTGCAGGGATCTATTTTTTCAAAAAAGCCAGGATGGATTCGAATTGGGCCTGGGCACTGATCCGGATCGCAGCTGTAGCGCCAAGAATGAGTGATATGCTTTTAAGTTATCCATTGAGAGATCTGCAAAGAGGCGTAACATCAGGAAAATTCTCTATTGAATCTACTGAAACCGCACTAGGACTTTTTGTGGGTTCCCTACATTACGGGATCAGGAATATATTAGAAGGAAGAGCGAAAAATAGATTACACGATAGAGAGATGATGACTCTTGTACTCAGAAGTTATGGAGTAAAGGCCGAGACTGCAAAAAAACTTGCTTCCAAAGGTTTCGAAAGGGCCTGGAAAGAAGACTAACCTATTAAATTTTAGAATCTAGCTTAGAGATCGGCGGAAGATTAGAAGATAGAGACTGATAGATCTGTTCCGCAAGTCCCAAAGATGAATTCGCAGATAAATTCTTAGAATATTCGTCATAGAGCATATCTTCGAAAATTTCTTCCGCGTATCCACCGTCAATAAGCCCAGACTTATGAACTGTAGCCTTCATCTCTTTCAACATCATCTTAACAAACATGGATTCGAATTCACCGGAAGCATCGAATAACTTTTTGCGATATGGATCAGCAGAAATTTCCTCTTTAATATTATGAGGCATTCTCACTTCAGAAGAAGAAATTTTTCCAGATAGAGTATTATTAAACTCTTCTCTTAATTGATCAGGGAAACTTTGGCCAGGCTTTGCATTTTTTTCTTCACGCAAAAGTTTTTGGACTTCCGGTCTTTCAGTAAGATCCAATTTAGATCGATAGTCTTGTATTTTATCTATCATTATTGTATCTCCAGTTCTGCATGAAGAGCACCTGCTGACTTCAATGCTTCTAAAATTGCTATAATATCTTTTGTAGAAGCTCCTACTTTGTTCAATGCTTCCACCACATCAGAGACCTGAGTGGCCTCTTCTATTACGAAAGATTCTTTTGTAGGAGGTTTCTCTCCGCTCAGTCTCAAAGGTCTTCTGTTCTTATCTGCGACGGAAAGACTTAAGCCAGATCTTGCAACTGCAACTTCATCAATCGTGATGTTTCCACCCATCACGATCACCCCAGATCTTTCATTGATCACTACTTTCGCTCTTGGATTTGATTCTACAGTGATGTTTTCCAGATCAGAAAGAAGATTGAGTAAACCCGGAGACTTAGCAGAAAATCCAGCACCGACTTCAATCACGATCTCAGAAGGAGTTAACGCTTGAATAGATTCAGCTTTTAGTCCAAATTTTTCAGGGACAGTTTCTTTGATACGATTCACTACATTATTCATCAAAGAGAAGTCTTGGCTGTTCAATCGAATGACTACTCTTTGGTTAGAAAAGAAATCTTCTTTCAATTCAGTTTCTACAATTGCACCTGCGTGAACTATCCCTACTGTCTTTTTGGAAGCTCTTCCGAGTCCACCTGCGGTGTTTTCTTTTCCACCGAAAGAGATAACTCCACTTGCAACTGCATAAATTTTATCGTTCGCAGTTTTCAAAGGAGATTGAAGAAGAACTCCTCCTTCCAGAGACTTTGCATCTCCGATAGAAGAAACAGTCACGTCTAATCGATCACCTTTACGAGCGTAAGAAGGAATATTAGCAGTAATTAATACGGATGCTATGTTCTTAGTTTGTTCTGGCTTTAGATTTGCATCCACTCCCAAGTTCTTGAGGTAATTTTTCATACTCTCAGTAGTCATTGGAGTTTTAGAATCTCCAGTACCAGGAAGACCAACTACGATCCCATAACCAGTGATCTGATTATCTCTAATCCCTTCTATCTTAGCTAAATCCTTTAAACGAACTTCTGCGCTGGAAAGAGATAGGGAGAATATTATAAAAAGTAAAATTGCTCTTTTCATTTAGATTCTCCCAATAAACGATTCAACTGCTCCAGAATATATCTTTGTTTTTCTTCTTCCGAAAGCTCAGCTTTGACAGTTACTGTTCCATCAGGGTTATTGATCGTTTTTAAAGTAATAGGAGGTTGTAAATTTTTAGGTTCTATCCTACCAGTAAACTGGATCTGTAAATCAGCAATACGATCCGCATCCACAGAATTGTCTCTGGAAATAAACTCAGGGGATAATCTTCCAGTTAAAAGAACTTGAGAAGGTTCCCCATTATAAGTAGAAGAACGTTGTCCTTGTAAAGTTAAAAGACCGGTATTTGTATCAATCGCTGTTACTACGGCAGTCAAATTTCCTTTTAGCTTACCTAAAGATTTGATCTTACCTTTATTTTTACGAACGATTGTTCGATCCGTATTATAAGTAGGATTCTCAGGGATCACTTTTTTATCAGGAACAGCTTTGATAGTGATATTCTCATCTGCAGTTGACTCGATCTCGAACTCTGCCGTAAAACCTTCTTTCAATTTTACAAATATAGTAGTTCCCACTTTTAGATTTTGGCTTCTGGAGTAAGGATTTTTGTCCTGCCATTGAGAAAGATCCTGAGCAAAAAGTGCGATCATTCCGGATAAAAATAAAAGTGGAAGTATAAATTTCAAACTACGGATCATATCAATTCTCTAAAAGGACTGTGCCCTTCTCCACTACTCTTGCGGAAATTTTTCCTTCTTTGGAATGAGAAGAAACGTCTACGATCTCCCCAATATTACCGGAACTTAATGCTTTTGTCTTGGATTTTACTACGAGGTTCCCCTTGGTATAAACAAGGTTCACATCCCCGCCTCTTTGCACATCGAATAGAAATCTAAATTGTTTTTTGCGGAGAAGTTCCCCTGGAAGTAGATCCTTAAGTGCAGTGGAGCCAATATCCTTACCGGAAATTCCATCCGTAAAAGATTCTTCCATATAGACAGTTTTTTCTTCCAAATCTTCTGCCTGTAATTTTTGTCCCTTACGGATCTCTTTTTTGGCGAAAAGTGCGTTCGTTCTTCTTTCCAATTTAAATTTGATCCTTTGGGTATGGACTTTTCTATTCTCGAAATAAAAATCCAAAGAAGCAACAACTTGTCCTGGATGGATGACTTGAGGAAGACCTGCCCATTTCAATTCCACACCTTGGCTTGGAACAAATCTGTCTCCGCCCAAATAGGAAATTTTAAAATCCCCTTCTCTATCCTGAGGAAGTTTGGAAACTTCTTTTTTAAGGCTTTCTTCTAAGTCTTCCGGATCCAATTCAGAATCTAAAGGTAATACTAATGTTTCTTTTCCAGAAACTGGAGTTCCTGCCAAAACTTCTTTTAAACTTTCTGGACGGATCACTGTAGGTGCATTTAGATTTCTTAATACAACCTTATCTTTCATTCCGTCCGGAAGTTTTGCGATCTCAGACAGTAGGACTTCTTTCTTTTGGGTTATAAGTTTTCCGCGTAAATAAACCGCTTCCATTCCTTCTATCCTTCCTAAACCGGATACAAATAGTCCGGTCAAGATAGATAACGAAATGTAATAGCGGAAACTCATATTAATTAACGTTTCAGTCCGATTGCAGTAGATAACATGTTATCGGAAGTCTGGATGGCTTTAGAATTAGATTCATAAGCTCTTTGAGCCACGATCATATTCACCATCTCTTCTACGATTTTAACGTTAGACATCTCTAAGAATCCTTGCAGAACATTCCCAAAACCTTCCATACCAGGAGTTCCAGGAATTTCGGGACCGGAAGCAACAGTCTCTTGGAATAAGTTTTTACCGATCGCTTGGAGACCCGCAGGGTTCACGAAACGATAAAGTTCCACCTGACCGATCACAGTGGGACGGATATCCGCTCCAATCTTAACTGTAACTTCTCCCTGCTCTGAGATCATCAGAGTGTTTAGGATTGCTCCTTCTGGAAGAATAAGAGGCGGCTCCAACAAATACCCGTTAGATGTAACTACTTGTTGGTTAGAATCTATTTTATAAGAACCGTCACGAGTGAATGCAAAACTTCCGTCAGGCATTTGGATCTTGAAAAATCCCATCTCACTTGTGATCGCAAGGTCCAACTTGTTACCTGTTGCTTGGAAGGAACCGATCTCGAATAATTTCTGAGAAGCAGCTGCCCTCACCCCGTGACCCACATTCACACCTGTAGGAATTTCGCTCACGGAAGTAGCAGGAGTTCCTGCCAAAACCATATGTTGGTAAACTAAGTCCTCAAAATCCGCGCGGTTCTTTTTGAAACCGGTGGTATTCACGTTTGCCAAGTTGTTGGAAATAGTATCTATATGAAATTGCTGAGCGATCATTCCGGTCGCGGCAGTCCAAAGGGAACGCATCATTTGAGTTTATACCTCGATCCCTTAACCTATCGGCCAATCCCCAAAAATCCTCAGGGTAAATAAGGATTTTTGAGACAAAATACAGGTTTTTAGGAAGATGTAGGAACTACTTCAGATTCCGGAAAACAACACAGCGATTTGAATTTGTGCCCTTTTCGTTATTGGAAACATTCCAGCAATTGGCAAGTTTCGTGAACTTCTGATCGTTAATATATGTATTTTCCCAAACAAGGCCGGTGGATTCCGCACATTTGATCACATATTCGTCCAAGTTGAAGACTGTTTTACCTTTTCGAACTTCTCCTACTTCCATGACCACTGTTCCGCCGGGTTTTACTACTCTGGAAAGTTCTGCCAAGGTTCCTTGGATAAATTCACACCAACCTGCAAGAGTTGCGAATATACTTGGTTTCTGGTCCTTCTCCAGTTCAATATCTAGGAACCAATATCTAAGCCAATTATCCTCTTCATAATTTACCTTGTCCAAAAATGGAGGGCTTGTCACTACAAGATCAACTGAATCATCTTCGAGACCAAAAAGATCCAAGGAAGAATGATTTGTGTATTCGTTTCTGGAAGAAAATTCATGATAAAAAGGAGTAAGAGATTCTTTTAGATCCCTTCTCATCTTTTGTAGAATTCGAGGTTTGATCTCTCTATAATCAGGGATAACTCCTCTCTTCTCATTATTTCTTTTTTGAGCCAAAGTAGGAATGGAGATCTGAGGAAAACTATATACTGAAAAGAATCCATTACTATGGCCATGGAGCCTGGATAATGCGGTCAGACCCAAATATCTAAGTTCAGGAGAATCTGAATCAGCCAGGATCTTTTTCAGGTTCTTAATCTCTTTTAAAGTATCTTTATGATAAAAATGTAAAAGACCTTCGTCTTCTTTTTCTTCTTTGATCTTAGAATTCAGATTGAGAGAATCAAGCGCTCTTTCTAGTTTTTCGATAGAAGGAACAGTTTGTCTAGACTTCGCCAAAAATAAAGACATTGGACTGATATCATTATGGATGGCAGCATAACCTTCTAAATTTGCTTGGACCGCAGTGGTCCCTCTTCCTCCAAAAGGATCAAATACGATTCCTTTTCGATTCTCTAAATATTTTCCAATGAAGAAGGCAGGCAATTCAGGCTTGAACGAAGCTCTGTAACTAACAACGTAATGGATTGGATGAGCCTGTCTTTGTTTAGATGTCCAAAATTCACCGGTGAGTATCTTTCTTTCTTTTTTACGAACTGCGCCGCTCATCCGTTCCGCCTTTTCTTTTTTCTTATTTTCGGAAGAAGGAGCGATTTTCAGTTTTGCTTTTTATAATCTTGCCTGAGACATAAGAGCCTTTCGGCTCTTGAAGCCCGGGACAAGACACTTACTAGGCAACCTAAGTGTACCGAAACGGACTATAAGAACAGATTGGCGGAAGTGAGATCAGAAATACTTGTCTCCCTGCCGAATCCAAAAATCTTAGCATTCAGATCCAGAATTTTGGAGAAGTCCAAGCTCGGATTGATAAGAGAATGAAAACTGTATCCTCTCAACTGTACGAAGAATTTTTAAAAGAGAAAAAAACGAATCGAAGATTCGAACTCGCCGGGTTATATATAGGATATGGAGCTTATGTGGTAAGTCTTGGGATCGTTTTCTGGTTCAAAAGAGAAAATCCACTCTTCTCAGCCATGTTCTTCCTAGGATTATTTACAAGAGTCTCAAGCCTAATGATTGGAAGAGTGTTCTTAGTTCCTAAAGTTTTTTTACAACTTCTCTCCTCTAATGCCTCGGAAAGAGAAGAAGCCTGGGATACCATCCAAGCTCATAAAGACGAGATTATAGGAAGACTCGCCAGGAACATCTATGGTTGGAATGACGCAAGCGAACTTTATTCCATGGATAAGGAAGAATTAACCGAGTTTGTGAGAGAAAAGACGTCGACCAACTGGAGAAAGATCGGAAAAATTTTCCTGCTGTTCTATGTCCCACTTGCACTATTCGTTACTTATCTTACGATTTACGCCTGGTTCCTATGAGGGGAATATTATATTTTTCTTTTGCGGTATTTCTTCTTTCCTGCTCCGTAAAAACAGGAACTGAATCACTAGCCATACAAAAAGACGAACTCAATCTCTCCGACAGAAAAGTCTGCCTATTCCTTGCCGAAATGGAAGAAGGTACACTTTTAAAAGTGGGAGAAGACAACTGCAAAAAAACCTCTCCTTCTATGTATGTATTCCAACCAGTGCTTGCTCTGGCGGCATTGGAACTAGGAACATTAAAAGATCCTCATGGATATTTTCCTTGGGACAAAACCAAATTCCCCTATATCAGATGGCAGAAGGAACAGAATCTAAGGTCTTCTTTGGAAAATTCTACAGTTTGGTACTTCCAAAAGATATGGACTGATACAGGAACTACTAAACTTAAACCTTGGTTGTCTTCTGTTGGACTTCCTACATCGGTCCCATTTGAACCTTCTAAATCTTTTTGGATGGATGGAGGATATTCTTGGACCGCAGAGGAATTCTATTTATTCTTATGGAAACTATTCAATGGAGAGTTAGAGGTCAGAAAGAAGAATCTGAACTCAGTCTTAGAAGGCTTAGAAAGAAATCCAGGAGAGATCAAAAACCCAACAGGTACTCACAGATTAGATGGCCACTTTGGGAATTTCTCCGGTTTTTATTCTGATTCAGCAACAGGATACGCCCAAGGAAGATCAGTCTCTTGGTATTGGTTTTTTTGGAAAGGCCCAAAAAGATCTTATCTATTCTTATCTCGAATAGAAAGTGAATCCGAAACCTTATCTCCCTTAGAGGCTGCAAAGTTTGGTATGGAATATCTAAGAGAAAAAGGCTTTTGGGAAAAATATTTCTATTCATCAAACTAAGTATTATTCTTTTCTCATTCTTTCCATTTTTATAGTATGGAGGAACTCCAACATTCCGAGGGTTTCTGATTCTAAGAATGAAACGAAACGCGATTTTCTACATAACCCTATTAGTATTTTCTTTCGGAGCCTTCTTCTTTGTAGCGAATCAAGGCAAGTCATTAGAAATTGGTAAAGTTACTCGTGTCGAAGTTAACACTTCTACCTCGGTCGAGTCCACTGAAGATACGATAGATGTTTGGAAAAAAGCTGGGGCGAAACTTTGGAAGGGTTTTCATGAGCCTCTTCCACTTTTATTATTACAGATCGGAGTCGTAATAGCAGCCACTCGAGTAATGGGTAAACTTGCAGTTATTGTAAGACAACCCTTCGTAGTCGGAGAGATCCTCGCAGGTATATTATTAGGCCCATCCTTATTCGGGTTATTATTCCCAGAACAGTATCAATTCTTATTCCCCAAAGTTTCCTTAGGTTCACTACAATTACTAAGCCAGATCGGTTTAGTATTTTTCATGTTTGTAGTCGGAATGGAATTAGATCTAAAAATACTTAAAAACCAAGCAGATTCCGCGATACTTATCTCTCATACGAGTATCCTTCTTCCATTCTTACTAGGTGCGATCTTAGCCCTTTCTATTTATAAAACATTAGCTCCTCCGGAGGTAAGCTTTCTCTCCTTCTCCTTATTTATGGGAATAGGTATGAGTATCACTGCCTTTCCAGTACTTGCTCGAATCGTTCAGGAAAGAGGACTTACCAAGACAAAACTTGGGGGACTTGCACTTACTTGTGCAGCTTCTGATGATTTGACTGCTTGGTGTTTACTTGCAGTAGTGATCGCCCTTGTGCAAGCAGGCGGAATTCTTGCGGCTTTATTCACTATAGTTTTAGCAATAGTTTATGTTTTCATAATGTGGAAGATCGTTCAGCCTGCAATGCATAGAGCAGGAAGGATTTTTACAAACAGGGAAGCGTTCACTAAAATGGCTGTGGCTCTGTTTCTTCTCTTCCCTATCGCATCCGCTTGGATCACTGAATCAATCGGTATTCACGCATTGTTTGGAGCGTTTTTAGCTGGTGTTGTTATGCCAGACAAACCTAAACTTAGGACACTTCTTGCCGAAAAGGTAGAAGATTTAAGTACCGCAATCTTTCTTCCGTTATTCTTTGCGTTAACCGGGATCAGGACCCAAATCGGTCTATTAAACCAAGGTAATCTATGGTGGGATTTCCTAATGGTACTTATAGTTGCCATTTTAGGTAAATTCGCAGGAAGTACGATTGCTGCGAGAGCTTCCGGAAATAATTGGAAAGATTCTCTATCCTTGGGCGCACTCATGAACACCAGAGGGTTAATGGAATTAATCGTACTCAATATCGGTTACGATATTGGAGTATTATCCTCTGAGATTTTCTCTATGATGGTACTTATGGCATTGGTCACAACTTATATGACCGGACCAAGTTTGAATTTAATAGAGAGAATTTTCTCAGTAGTCAAAGCTAAAAGAGAAGAAGGTATATTACTCGCTTTTGCGTTACATTCCAGAGGTGTGGATCTATTAAGACTCGCTTCCGGCTTATTCCAAAGCGGAAACAAAACAAAAGAAGTAACAGCACTTCACCTCACTCCAGATTCTTGGATCTCAGGTAAAACCGCTCAAAAATATGAGAAAAAAAGTTTTGAACCTTTATTCAAACTTTCTAAAGAACTTGGGATCAAATTAAATACTTTATATAAGCCTTCTGACAACGTCACAAGAGATATACTAAAAACTATCCAATCGGGAAATTATAATATATTCCTAACTGGTGGAGCAAGATCCTTATTCAGCGACGATGTGCTTGGAGGAAAGATCAGAACACTCCTTTCTGAGTCTGCGACAAACGCAGGGATACTCGTCGCAGAAAAATTAAAAGAATTAGATAGTTTTATCTTAGCGGTTTACTCAGACAAAGATGTAAAACTATTAGGTTTTTCTCTCGCGATGGCAAAGAAGATAGGAGCTAAACTTTCCATCTGGGACCCAAGAGGTAAAGTTCCTCAATTCTCTCAAAAGGAAAGAAACCTTCTCAAAAAGGAAAAGATCATAATCCTAAAAGGAGAAAATCCTCAGGTGCTCTCAGAAGCAGACTTAGTGATCTGTGATCTGGAAACCTGGGAAGAAGAAACCGAATTTAGAAATTGGGAACTTTCAGACGGTTCAGGATTATTTTTAGTTCGTTATAAAGATTAAGAAAACTTAATTATCCGTCTGATTTTAAAAAATAGCCAACCCCGGGTTCAGTGATCAAAATTTCAGGATTACCCGGGTCCCTTTCTATTTTTTTACGGATCTGATTTACGTATACTCTCAGATAACCAGATTCTGTTATTTGGTTAGGACCCCAGAGCTCTTTTAATATTTGGGTTTGAGTTACTATCTTTCCTGGATAAGTGGCTAATAATTTCAGAAAAGAATATTCAGTCGGAGTCAGACGGACCTCTTTACCTTCTTTTAAAACTTTTCTGGTACCAAAATCCAATTCCAAAAGACCAATTCTTACTTTTACATCAGTCTTTTCAGGAGAAGAATGTCTCAATAACACTCTAATCCTTGCAAGTAACTCTCCAATCCCAAAAGGTTTGGTAAGATAATCATCCGCACCTCTATCTAACAAAAAGATCTTATCTTTCTCTGAATCTCTAACGCTTAAAACAAGTATTGGAATTTTAGAACCTGATTCTCTTATCTTTTTTAAAAATTCTTCTCCGCCTTTTTCTGGCAGGCCCAAATCCAAGATAATACTATCAGGACGAACCATATAAACTTTTGATAATGCATCGTCTACTGAAATTGCTTCTTCTACTTTATACCCTTCTTTTTCAAGGGCTACTCTGAGAAGCCGACGGATCTGGATCTCATCGTCTATGATCATTATGATTGGACTAGACAATCGAATCCTCCAAAGGAGGAAAAGTAAGCACTGGAATTCGTATTAAAAATCTGGCTCCACCCTCTTGTTTATTTTCCGCCCAGATCTTTCCACCTTGAGCTTCCACAAGTCCCTTGCAGATAGAAAGTCCAAGACCTGTTCCTTGCATAGAACCGGAAACTTTGGTGAACTTTTCAAAAATCCTATTTTCTTGTCCGGCAGGTATTCCAGGCCCATTATCTTCTACGGTTAACAAAAGATGATCCTTGGGAACACTCGCTCTTACTATAACTGTACTATTCTTTTCAGTATGTAAAAATGCATTTTGTAAAAGATGGATCAACACTTGGATCATCAATCTTCTATCCATTCGAACAAGAGGCATAGTTTCATCCGTTTGAACTGATAAAATATGTTCTCCCTTTTCATATTCTGCGATCCGAATTGTTTCATTTACTAAGTCTAGGGGATCTTCCCATTGTAGATCCAGCATCAATCTTCCAGACTCCAATCTGGACATATCCAAAAGATCTCCGACTAATCGATCCAATTTTTTATAAGCAATTCTGATCTCAGAGAATAATTCGGACTTCTCCTTATCATTCTTTCCATTACCTGTTTCTAATAGATCTAAAGAAGCACGGATAACAGTTAAGGGAGTCCTGAAATCATGACTAACAGAATTAAATAATGCAGAATAAAACTTTTCAGATTCTTCTACTAACTTTGCGTTTGCTCGGATCCCAAGTAATTGTATTCTTTCTAAGGATAAAGCAATTTGATTTAGCATAGAAAATAGAAGTGTCTCTTCTTCTAATTCCAAACTTTCCTTATTTTCTCTATCTAATCCAATAACTCCGAAACAACCTCCGGGAGTGAGTAACGGGAGATACAAACCCTTAGACATTGGAACCGTATCTGTATCTTTTCCAGATGATTTTCGATTTTGAAAAGTCCAGGCAGCCAGGGCGGACTCTTTCATATCCGGTTTAAAATTACTTTTAGGCTGAGGAGTGAGAGAAAGTAAAGAATCCTGATCTGAAAGTAAGATCAAAACAGAAGATTTAAATGTATTTTCTATCGTTTCCACAGCTACGGATGTAATTTCATCCAGGCTATGAGTCCGGGAAAGTGCAACAGAAAGTCTATAAAGACCGGAGAGAGCTTCTTCTCCAGTTTGTAATGCTTCTTCTCTATCTCTTAATCTTGTGGTCAAAACTCCTAAGACTAGAGCCAATACAAAATAAGTCCCAAACATCATCCAATCTTCTACTTTTTCAATATAGAATGTGAATTTAGGAGGAATGAATAAAAAGTTCCAGAAGATAGCACTCAAAGAAGCTGTGATTAAAACAGGGCCTCTTCCCGCAAATAGCGCCACAAACATTATAAAAAACAGATATATGAGGCCTATGGACCAATAACCTGCAAAAATATTTAATAAAAGATTAAAAGAAGTGATCCCAAGTAATGCCAGAAAAGCAAAAAAATACTGAATAGGTTTGGATCTAGTTCCTCTTGTAAAAAATCCGAATCGAATTTTAGGTTTTTCCTTAGAAATTTCAGTAGGAGCAAGAAGTATCTGAAAATCCCCAGGCTGCTCGCTCAATTTATCTATGAAGGAGCCACCTTTAAAAATCCTAGAAAGTTTAGATTTACCACTTCTGCCTATTACAACATGGGTTGCCTTGGCACGGTTGATTGCTCTTAAGATCCCAAGAACTGGATCTCGATCTGAAATATTTAATATCTCTGCACCTAACTCTCTTGCAAGACTTAAGTTTTCTCTTAAAAGTTCCTTTTCTTCCGGAGATAATACTTTGCCGTCATCCACATGCACTGCCACCCAATTACATTTTAATCCGAATGCAATTCGTTTTGCATAACGTATCAAATTAGCGGCTTGGGGAGAAGAAGATACTGCGACTAAAATTTTATCTGAAAGTTTGGAATCCTTAGTCGGCTCCAAACGAGAAAGCTCTCTATCCACGAGTTTCGAAGTAAAATTTAAAGAAAGTTCCCTAAGTGCAGTCAGATTCGGGATCTTAAAAAATGAATGAAGTGCCTGAGGAACTTTATCAGAAGGATATACTTTTCCCTCTTTCAAACGTTTGATCAAGTCATCTGGAACAAGATCGATCAATTCTACTTCATCAGCAATTTCTAAAATAGAATCAGGAACTCTTTCAGAAACGGGGGCTCCTGAAATTTCCTCCACTATACCTGCCCTACTTTCCAAATGTTGCACATTTAAAGTAGAATAAACGTTTATTCCTTGGTCCAAAATTTCCAGAACGTCTTGGTATCTTTTGGGATGTCTGGAACCTGGAACATTTGTATGAGCAAGTTCGTCTATTAATACAAGATCCGGCTTTTTCTCCAGAATTGTATCTAAGTCCATTTCTTCCAGATCAACTGATTTATACTTAAATTTTTTCCTCGGAATAATAGAAAGACCTTCTGCCTGAGCTTCTGTATCTTTTCTATTATGAGTTTCTAAATAACCGATCCATACATCAATTCCTTCCGACTTTGCTTTTTGAGCATCACGGAGCATTTCAAAAGTTTTACCTACACCTGCGGCCATACCAAAGAAAATTTTCAATTTTCCTCTGATCTTAGCCTCTTCTCCTCCGATCCGAGAAAGTAATTCGTCCGGATCCGGTCTATTTTCTTCAGCAGGTCTCACTCTATGTACTTTATTTTTTTAGAATCTTATTCTCTAAATAAACAGATCTCAATTTTAGATTCAATTTTAGAATATTCACCTTATGAGAACCGAACAGTCCCCATTCAGGAGATTCAATTGTCTCTTCTACCAATCGAACTAGTATATCCTCCGAAATTCCATTTGTTTTCGCCACCAATGGAATTTGATATTTCACAGCTTCTGGACCCAAATGAGGGTCTAATCCACTTCCTGAAGAATATAAAAGTTCAGAAGGCACAGGCTCAATCCCTCCTCTTGCAACCCAATAACTTCTTCTCTCCTCCACTTTTTTAGAAAGTTGAGCGCTAGTAGGCCCAAGATTAGAAGCACCAGAAGAAGAAGGATCATATCCAATTGCAGAAGGCCTGGAATGAAAATATTCTGGAGATTCAAAAGACTGAGCGAGTATCTCAGAACCGATCACCTTTCCATCTTCCTCTACCAAGGAGCCTGAACTCTCTTTTGGAAAAGAAAATTTAGCAAATCCATACACAAGAACAGGATAAAAGATCCCACATACAAAAGTCCAAAGCCCTAATTGTAAAACTGCTCTTATCATGCGAAAACTCCCTTAGTAAAACCCAAAATCAGATCGATTGTTTTAATCCCGAAAAATGGAAGTATGAGTCCACCAAAACCATAGATAAATACATTTCGAGCCAGAACCGAATCAGCACCTGCAGGCCTATAACTCACACCTTTAAGCGCGAGAGGGACCAAGAATACAAGGATTAGTGCATTAAAGATCACTGCACTTAAAACCGCAGATTCGGGACTTGCAAAACCTAGAATATTCAAAATAGATAAAGCACCAATTCCGCCGATTGGAAATAATCCTGCAAACATAGCAGGCAGGATCACAAAATATTTAGATACATCATTTGCTATACTGAAAGTAGTCAAAGACCCTCTTGTCATCAAAAGTTGTTTTCCTATCTCAACAATCTCTATCAATTTAGTGGGATTACTATCCAGATCTATCATATTCCCTGCTTCTCTTGCAGTTTGGGTTCCTGTATTCATCGCAACACCTACATCGGCCTGTGCTAAAGCGGGAGCGTCATTTGTCCCATCACCTATCATCGCTACAAGTTTTCCTCCGGACTGTTCTTCTCGGATACGTCTTAGTTTTGTTTCAGGAGTTGCCTCTGCGATAAAATCATCCACTCCTGCTTCCGCTGCAATTGCAGCCGCAGTCAAAGGATTATCTCCTGTGATCATCACAGTTCTAATCCCCATTTGCCTAAGCCTTGCAAATCGTTCTTTGATCCCGCCCTTTACGATATCTTTCAGATGAATGACGCCTAAAATTTCTCTTCCTTCTGAAACTACTAAAGGAGTTCCACCTTCTCTTGCGATCTCATCAACTATTGCGGAAATTTCCTTTGGATATTCTCCACCTAAACTTGTAATATGATTTCGAATAGATTCTGAGGCTCCCTTTCGGATCGAAGGTTTTGTTTTTCCTTCTGAGTCCGGATCAAAATCTACACCACTCATTTTACTTTTCGCAGTGAATGGAACAAATCGTCCTCCTAACTCAGACAGATTTCTTCCTCTTAAATCGAATTTTTCCTTTGCGAGTACTACGATAGATCTTCCTTCCGGCGTTTCGTCAGAAAGAGAAGCAAGTTGTGAAGCATCTGCGATTTTCTTTTCTGAAATTCCAGGAGCGGGAACGAACCTAGTAGCCATTCTATTTCCTAAGGTAATTGTTCCTGTCTTGTCCAATAATAGAACGTCAATATCTCCTGCTGCTTCTATTGCTCTACCTGATTTAGCAATTACGTTCCTTCTCATGAGTCTATCCATGCCGCTGATCCCAATCGCGGACAAAAGTCCGCCAATTGTTGTAGGTATTAAACACACCAAAAGACCAACTAACGCAGGAAAAGAGCCTGAAAGTCCTAAATTCCCACCACCTTCTTTTTGGCTATAGAATACTGCAGGCACAAGAGATGTGATCGCGACCAAGAATACCAATGATAATGCAGAAAGAAGAATGGAGAGTGCGATCTCATTCGGAGTCTTCTGTCTGGAAGCTCCTTCTACAAGAGAGATCATTTTATCTATAAAAGTTTTTCCTGGATCTGTCGTGATCTGAACTACAATCTTATCACTTAAAACTTTTGTGCCTCCGGTAACTGCAGATCTATCTCCTCCGGATTCTCTAATCACTGGTGCAGATTCTCCAGTAATCGCAGACTCATCTACAGAAGCTATACCTTCTACCACCTCTCCATCACCAGGAATTTGATCTCCCGCTTGGCAAACCACCCTGTCTCCAGTTCTTAACTCTGAAGAAGGAACTATGATAACAGAACTCCCGCTTAATTTGTTTGCCTTGGATTCTTTTCTATTTTTTTTCAAGGATTCCGCTTTTGCCTTTCCTCTACCTTCTGCCAGTGCTTCGGCAAAATTCGCAAATAGGACAGTCGCCCATAACCAAATTGAAATTTGTAGGCCAAAACTTAAATTTACAGGATGGAAAATAATATCATAAGAACTTAATATTGCCCCTATATATACTATGAACATTACAGGATTTTTCCATTGAACTCTCGGATCCAATTTTACAAAAGAATCCAAAATCGCCTTTAGCAAAGACTTCGGATCTTGGAAAAAAGAATTACTTTTATTTTTCATAATATTAAACCTTAAAATTTCGAACCTGAATGAAGTAGTATATGCTCACTTCCAGGTCCTAAAACCAAAACAGGCAAGAATGTTAGAGCTCCTACCAAGAAGATTACAGAAAGAAGAAGTAACACAAACAAAGGACTTTCCGTAGAAAAAGTACCTTCTCCTTTTGGAGCGATCTTTTTACCCAGTAGCGCTCCGCCGAGCCCCAGAGCAGGAATGATCACTGCAAATCTTCCCACTAACATACAAACTGAAAGAGTTATATTATAAAATGGAGTGTTTGCATTCAAACCTGCGAATGCAGATCCGTTATTCCCGGATGCAGAAGCAAATGCGTATAAAATTTCAGTCAGACCATGAGGCCCCAAATTTGTCCGAGACGAAAGAGCAGATTCATGAAGAAGTGAAAATGCAGTGAATAAAAGAATACAAAGCCCAGGAACCAAAACTCCAACAAGAGCGAGTTTAACTTCTTTTGCTTCTATTTTTTTTCCTAAATATTCAGGAGTCCTTCCTACCATAAGTCCTGCGATAAAAACAGTAAGGACCACATAGAATAACATTCCTATAAGCCCAACTCCTACACCTCCGAATACAACTTCGCCCAGAAGAATATTCCAAATAGCGAGTCCCCCGGCTAGAGGAGAAAAACTATCATGCATCGCATTCACTGAACCGTTAGATGCTGCTGTGGTTGCCATTCCCCAAAGAATACTTTGGGCGACTCCGAATCTTGTTTCTTTACCTTCCCAATTTCCGACAAAGTTACTTTCAGACCAAAGAGATAGAGAAAGACTTAAGATAAAAAGAAGAGTCATTCCAAGAAAAATTGATAAGCCTGCTTTCCAGGAACCAACCCATCTTCCATAAGCAAAAGGTAATGCTCCAGGAAGAAGTAAGATCAAAATACATTGGATCCAACTGGAAAAAACAGTAGGATTCTCAAATGGATGAGCTGAATTTACTCCAAAAAATCCTCCCCCATTCGTTCCTAACTGTTTGATAGCAATTTGAGAAGCAGCAGGCCCAAGCGGGATCTTTACAGACTGACCCTCTATTCCAATCGCAGTTACATATTGAGAAAAATCCATGACCACACCTTGAGAAACCAAAATGAATGCGACCAAGATTGAAATTGGTAAAAGAATATATAATATACTTCTGGTTAGATCAATATAGAAGTTACCGATCCCAGAGGATTCTCCTGGCTTAGAGTTCATTCCTCTTGCCATGGCAGCTAGTACTGCAATTCCAACTCCTGCGCTTACAAAATTCTGCACTCCTAAGAGTAACATTTGGCTTAAATAAGAGAGAGAAACTTCTCCAGAATAAGCCTGCCAGTTTGTGTTCGTCACAAAACTAACAGATGTATTCCATGCCAGTTCCCAAGGAACTCCTAACTTACTTTCCGGGTTTCCAGGAAGAAGATCCTGGAAATGTAAGCCTAATACAACTAAGCCCAGGCTTAAAAGAGTAAAAATCCCAATATCAAATAGATAAACTTTCCAATCCGAATTTTGATCTTCCTTTATTCCAGAAATCTTATAGTCCGCTTCAAAGCTACGGGCTTCAAGAGCGGGGACCTTTAGGGACAGGCTCTTATATAAGAAAGATTCGAATTTGGAAAGGAATGGTAATCGTCTGGAAACTTCTCCCTTGAGAACATCCGCTATATAAATTCCTAAAAAGGGAGAGAGAAGAAATAAAACTGCAAAATATAAAAAGAAGAAGATCGAGTCGTTTCCGTTCATTGGCATCTCCTAAAATTTTTCCGGTTTTAAAATGGAGAAGGAGAGATAACCACATAATGCGATGACTAAAACGATTAAAAATGTATAAGACAAGATTCCTCCCAGGCAGAAACATTCCGTCTATTCCAAAAACATAACCTGCTTTTCGGAATTCGTCAATGCGAACCTGCGTGAGAGGAGCCGAGATTAGCGTTAATTTTGCGTTAAGATCTAGGTGTAAAATTTCACTAAATCAGATACCTCTTCCCTAGGTGTATGAAACTTATTTAATGTGGAATCCGGTTTAGGATAACCCAAACTTAAACCGCAGACTATTTTTTCGGATTCAGCTAGACCCAATTCTTTTCGTACCACTTCAGGGAATGCAGATAATGCAGCCTGAGGAACAGTGCCAAGTCCATAACTTCTGGCAAGAAGCATAACTGTATTTAAAAAACAGCCTATGTCCAATGCGATATAAAAATTGAGTTCGAATTCAGTTGTGATAAACACTGCTGTAGGAGCTCCAAAAAACTCAAAGTTGCGGAGCATGAACTTATCTCTGGCTTCCTTATCCTTTCTTTCAATTCCAGCAGCGCCGTAGATCTTCATTCCAAGATCAAACATTCTACGCTTTGCATCGGAAGGAAAGCCTGTAGGCCAAATTGTATCAGGCACAGGAGTTTCGGATTGTTTTGCTCTTTCTTGTAGTAGTTCCGCCATTCTATCTCGTTTAGCGCCGCTCACTACGTGCACCTTCCAAGGTTGGCTATTTTTCCAACTTGGAGCTCTCAAAGATTTAGAGAATAATTCCTTTAATACAGAATCTTCCACAGGTTTTGAAAGGTAATCCCGGATGCTATGGCGGGTAAAGATCGCTTCTTCTACACTGGAAGCAATTCCTGAAATATCAATTGATTCGGTTTCTGAGGGTAAAGAAGACACACGACCTCCGATTTAGACTTGCATTTTAATTAATTTAGGTCTTTCTATACATAGAAGAACCGGACAGACAAGTCTGTCTGTTATTCGATCCCAGGAAAAAGAAAATGTCAACCAAAGAAAAAGGGGTAAAAGACAGGATTTTGGAAACAGCAGTCAGGCTTTTTCAAACCCAAGGTTATGGGAACACTGGGATCAATCAGATCATCCAAGAATCCCAGACCGCAAAGGCTAGCTTCTATGATTATTATCCTTCTAAAGACCTATTGGGAAAGGCATATATAGAGTTTTATGGGAAAGAACAACTTATCTTATTAGAAAAACTACAATCCAGATCGGAGAATGCCAGAGACTTTATACTAGCCTGGACACATATCTTAAGAAGACAGACTAGGAATAGCGAGTTCGCTGGTTGTCCTATGGCAAACACTGCTGCACAAATTGCATCCACTTCTCCTTCCATCTCTGAAGAAGTAAAAAAATTGGCCCTCAGAACTGTGGATTTTCTTTCTATTTATTTAAAAGAAAGACAGAAGAAGGGGCAAATCCCTAAGAATGCTGACACACAATCCTTAGCCAGAAAAATTTTTGCTAGTTACGAAGGAGTATTACAGATCTGGAAACTAACCGGAAAAATTTCCGCGTTAGACGATTTGCCAGAGATGGTAGATGCGATTATTAAAAGTTCAGGGAAGAAGTAAGCGGACCTGGCATTTCACCAGGTCCTGAAAGAGTGATTAGTTTTGGAAGTCAACAGTGACAGTTGGAGGTGTTCCAGCTCCAACGATGTAAAGTAGGAAATAATAAGATCCTGCTACTGTATTTTGATAGTTATATGGATCAGACCCAGAAACGTTAAATTTGACAGTTGTATTATTGTCAAATAGATCAGATTCAGCTAACGGACAGTCGGAAGCTTCATAAATAGTAGGTTGAGTTCCAGAGTAATTTGGATTATCAATCACATCCAATCCATGAAAAACAATAGTGTCACCACCTTGCACTCCAAGAGTTTCCACAATTGCAATCGGGTGATTTACAAATGGAATTGTTCCCCAGATAACTTCTACCCCACTAGCTCCACTAGTTACTCGAGTACGATTCACAGTTACAGCAGCCTTACCAGGGAAGTCAACTACGCAGTCTCCCCCACCGCTAAGAGCGCTTAATACTGCCAAATCATTCAGACCATCATCTTCTTTTTTACAATCAACGAAAGAGGCCGAGAGCAAAAGCACCAATAATAACCATATAGCTTTTTGTTTCATTTTAGGTTGTCTCCACAGAACAGTCGTTCCTTATACTCGTTTCCCAAGAACGGGTCTGAGTTTCAATCTCAATATTTAAGAAAATATAGAAATTGATATTAATTTCTGTCAATGTGGCTTGATATTTGGAAAAAAAGTCAGGTTTCCTGTACTTTTTTTTTAAGCGATGGAACCACCGCAAGAAGAGCCTGCTCCTGCTGTACATCCATAACAATGTTGGTGTAATAATATCTCTCTGGAATCAAGCACCGATTTATTAAATTCGGATATTTTGCTAACCTTACCTTCTATCTTCATATCCAACATCTGGTTAAAATCACAATCGTATAGGCTTCCGTCCCAACCAACACTTAACGTGTTTCGGCACATAACTCCTGCGGCGGCTACAGGATTAAAAGCGGTCACTAGTTTTTCCATATATGCTTCTAAATTTCCACTTTCAAGTAAGGACTCCAAAAAACGACTGATTGGCATATTAGAAAGAGCAAATAATGAATTAAATTCAACGTCGTGGACTTGTTTTAATTCTTTTTTGAAATCGTTCTCTAAAGTGGATTGCCCTCCTGCGAGAAAAGATCCTACAGGATTATAGACTAAATTTAATACTAAGTCAGAACCTGAGATACCATATCCAATAGAATTCAATTTTCTTAATGCTTCGATAGAACGATCGAATACACCTTCTCCCCTTTGAGCGTCTGTTCTTCTTTTTTGAAAATAAGGAAGACTGGAAACTACTTCAACTTTATGTTTTGCAAAAAATTCAGGAAGGTCTTTGTATTTTTCTCCGGCAAGAAGAATGGTAAGATTACAACGGATCATGATCTTCTTCCCGAGTTTGGAAGCTTCTTCTACGAACCATCTAAAATTAGGATTCATCTCAGGCGCACCACCTGTGATGTCCAAGGTAGTAACACCAGGTGTTGCTAATGCAACCAAACATTCCTGTAAGGTTTCTTTGCTCATGATCTCTCTGCGATCCGGACCGGCATCCACATGACAATGTTTGCAGGTCTGGTTGCAGAGTTTCCCTACATTCACTTGAAGTATATCCACCCCCGTCGGGCGCAAAGGATAGAGTCCCGCTTCTTTTAATTTTTCGGAAAAACTAGGCAGATTATTTTTTCCGGAAACTTCCGTAAGAATTTTTAATTGTTCTTTGGAAGAAGCGAGTTCGCTCCCTCTTGCTAATAGGGATTTCATACTTTAAAAACTTCTTATAAACCGAGTTCTTTAACTTTATTTAATGCTTGGACGCTATGAACTAGGCTTGCTCCTCCACGGATGGCTGCTCCAACATGGATTGCTTCCCAGATTTGTTCTTCGGTTACACCTTTTTCTACTGTGTCAGTAGTATAAGCGTCTATACAATAAGGACATTGTACTACATGCGATACTGCAAGAGCGATCAATGATTTTTCCTTAGCAGATAAGGCTCCATCTGCAAAAACTGCTCCGTAATAATCGAAAAACTTCTTTGCTAGATCTGGCTCGAATTCTCCGATATTTCCGAATTTTTTCAGATCTTCCGGTTTGTAATAAGTTGTTTCTTGAGCCACGAAAGGCCTCCGTCGTTTGATTTATTTTTTAATAGCGAACTGGATATTATTGCACTTCTCGCAAACTTCTTCCGGGATCCATCCCCATTGTATCAGAAATCCAAAAACAAAACAACCGGCACAGAATCCCAAAATAGATTCTAAACTTGCAAAAAGTACAAGAACTCCAAGCACAAGTTGGAAGGCGAATATCTGTCCGAAAAACAGAAGAGCAAATGCTGTCCCGCTGAAGATGACTCCTACAAATTGTGCAAATCTTTTAGGAGGGCCTGCCACTGTTTTGGAGCCAAGACCGAGTAACGGTACAATCCCATGTATCGCGAGTTTTGCAAATGGTGAAAACTTCGGTCCGTACAATACTCTGGCTGAAAATCCGTAGAAAAGTGCTCCCACCAACCAAAGCGATTGCGTAATTATTGCGGCCAAACTTAAGATGACAACCAGGCCCGCAACGGTCCTTGCTGCATATTCATTGACAGTGTCTGGAAAATTACCGATTCGAATCATTCTTTCTTGCCTAATGCCTTTTCGCCTAGTTAGACTAATCCTCTCGGAAATACAAGAATATTTTCGTTATATTGGACAAAATGGTTAATATATTCATACGATACACAAATAATTACCGGGGTTTTGTAGTAACTTCGACAGTTTTACTCCTCTGGGCCCTTCCCCTCGCCTTCTTCCCATTATTCTTCGGAAGAAGTGATATTTGGTTACTCTGCGGAGCATTCTTTCTTAGCCTAAGTGTCTATCTCATATTTCTAAAATTCTTTTCAGTAGGAAGAGAGAAGTTCGGCATCTGGGCGGGGATCTTACTTAGGATCTGGTTCTTATTCACTCCAGTATTTTTGTCGGAAGATACATTTCGTTTTTTATGGGACGGGCTTTTGGTCTCAGAAGGTTTATCACCTTATTCTGAACTTCCAACACATATAAGTTTAGGATTTAATCAAAACTTGGAGAAGGAACTGATCTCCAAGATGAATTCTCCCAATTATTATTCAGTATATCCCCCTATATTACAATTTTTATTTATAATTCCTGTATTCTTCTTAAAAAAAGGAATTTCTGTCTTCTGGGCGATCTCCATCTGGAAAGGAATTTTAATTTTATTTGAATTAGGAATTCTTTATATATTTTCAAAAAGAAAAAAAGAAGAAGGTTCCGGGAATTTTCTGAAATACTGGCTCCATCCTCTCGTCCTTTGGGAAGGAATTGGGAACGGTCATCCGGAGCCAATTCTATTCTTCTTTCTATTTTTAGGAATACTCTCTTGGGAAAAAGGAAAAGTCCTGAGAGGATCTATACTTTACCTCGCTTCCATTCTAACAAAAATACTTCCTTTATTAGCACTCCCCTTTTTATTTTTTTATTGGTGTAGAAGGTCCACTACTCGTAATATTCTACTCTTCTTCGGCACTAGCTTTCTGATTTTCGGGTCTGCACTTATTTGGTTTTTATTTTCAGAAGCAGGAGAAAAAATTTTAGAAGAACATTGGAGAAAAGGAATAGGGGTATATTTTACATTATTCGAATTCCACGGAGGATTTTATTATCTTCTGAAAAACCTAATCAAGCTTACTTGGTATCCCTATTCCACAGGGATTCTATTAGCTATCTTAAGTATATTCACTATTTGTTTTTATTCTTTTAGAATTTCGAAAATCGAAACAGAAAATAAGACAGTTTTTCTTCTGACTGTATGGATCCATTTATGTGGAATTTATTATTTGTTCTCTAGCACTGTTCATCCTTGGTATTTTCTTCCAATTTTAGCAGCTTCCGTTTTTACAAAAACGATTTGGCCCTTGGCCGCATCGGGTATTTGGATTTTATCTTATTCTACTTATTCTTCTGCTCCATTTTATGACAGGGATTGGGTCCTGGTCCTGGAATATTCGATTGTGCTCGGGGCTTTTCTCTTTGAAAATTTTCTCTTGCTTAAAGAAAGAAGGAGATGAACATACTTCGAAAATTCTCCCCTTCTTAGGAATCATTCATGTTATCCAGACATTTCGAAACATTATCAAATACCTTGGAAAAAGAGATCCTTGCAAGTGAGCAGATCCGAAGTAAGATCCTTTTGGCAGCATTCGCATTTGCTGGAATTTCCTGGACTGTCCTTTTCTTATTCTTAAAAGAAGAATTCAATCAAAGTACTGGGATAGATTTTCCTTTCGAAGTATTAATTGGCGCACTTACATTTGGGACGGTTTACGAATTCGGATTTCTAAAATTACTGAACTATCTTAAAAAAAGAGAATTCAAACTTCCTCTTCTACCCAGATTCGGGAACGCGCTGATAGAAACCTCTCTACCGGGGATCATATTATTTATTTTGATCCAAAAACATTCCCATCCGGTTGTTCCTTCTAATTCTCCTATCTCGAATTTATATTTCATTTTTATAATACTTTCAGTATTGAGGATGGAGTTTGGGCTTTCTTTCTTTACTGGAGCGATAGCAGCGGCCCAATATTTGATCACTGGTTTATTTTTTGTTCCAGACTCTCCTTTAGATGGAGAATCTGCTTATAGCTTCTTCTATTCTAAAGTTCCTACATACATGCGTTCTGGATTATTTTTAGCTTCAGGGATCGTGGCAGGACTCGTGGGACTCCGACTTAAGAAAATCCTTAAAAACTCAATAGAACGTTTAGAAGAACGAAATGAAATTTTAGGAATGTTCGGACAATATGTTTCTCCTTCTGTAGTGGATAAACTGATGAGCCAAAAAGCAGACACCGCATCCGAAAACAAAGATGTATGTGTAATGTTTTTGGATATCCGCAATTTTACAAAATTTTCAGAAGATAAAAGCCCTTCTGAAGTAATCTCTTACTTGAATACCCTATTCGAAGATATGATAGAGATCGTAAATAAACATAATGGTATCATAAATAAGTTTTTGGGAGATGGGTTTATGGCAGTATTTGGCGCCCCACTTTCAGATAATGGAAAAGATGCAAAGAATGCAGTTTCTGCCGCGCTGGAAATTCAGAAAAAAGTAATGGAGATGAATGTCTCCGGTAAGATCCCTGAAACTAAAATTGGTATAGGTTTACATTTTGGAGAAGCAATGACAGGAAGTGTAGGTTCTTCTCAAAGAAAAGAATACACGATCATCGGTGATACAGTCAATCTTGCCTCCAGAGTGGAACAATTGAATAAAGACTTCGGAAGTGAAATTTTAGCTACAGATACAGTTTACGAACATGTAAAACATTTCTTAGAAGCAGAGTCACTTCCCCCAGTAAAAGTAAAAGGAAGAGAAAAAGAAGTTCTTATCTATAAATTAACCTAATGCAAACTTCAGAATCACATTACAAAAACTTTTTAGCCGAAAAATATTCCTGGATGTTGGGAGATCTTTCTTCCAAGGAAAAGGAACAATTGGATGTATTCAGATCTTTTGAGATTTCTCCCAAAAGAAATGGAGTCGCCTGGGATTTAGGAGCAGGAAGCGGAATACAATCCATTCCTTTAGAAGAATTAGGATTTCAAGTTTTAGCGATAGACTTTAGCGATAAATTATTATCTGAGATCAAACTTAGAAAACCGGACACAAAGATTAGGACAAAAGTCGCTGATATCAGATCCAGAGACTTATACCAAGGAGTTTCTCCGGAAGTCCTTTTATGTATGGGAGATACGATCACTCATCTGGAATCAGAAAAAGATTGGGATACTACAGTAAGTCTTTGGTCTAGTTTTCTTTCTACTGGAAGTAAATTAATTTTAGGTTATAGAGATCTAAGTTATGGAAAGCCTGGAGACAAAAGTATTTTTGTAGTCCGTTCAGAAGAATCTCAAATTTTCACCTGCCAATTACAATTCGCTCAGGATAAAGTTGATATTACAGATATATTTCATGAGAAAACTGGTAAAGGTTGGGCTGTTTCTTCCAGTTCGTATAACAAACTTATACTTCCAATTGATGATCTGATCAAAACTATATCTCAGAAAAATTTCGAACTGAAAAGAAAGGATGAGAAAAACGGGATGAAGTTTTTACTTTTCGAAAAGCTTTGATTAGACCCTTCACATTCAGATCCGTTCCTTTTTAGAGTTATATTTAAGAGATCCTTTTTCCCAAAAACCATTCGACAAGTCCGGACTGACTGGGAATTTGTACGTATCCTTGCCCGGGACCCTTCCATGATAGATAAACTGATACGTCTCTCCATTAAGAACAGGATTTTTGTCCTGATACTCACTGCAGGAATAACCATAATAGGTTTTTATAACGCGTATCAACTTTCAATCGATGCGATCCCAGATATCACAAATGTTCAGGTTTCCGTGGTTACTCAATCTCCGGGCCTTTCTCCTGTAGAGGTTGAACAGTTTATAACATATCCGATCGAGATGGAACTTACCGGAATTCCGAACGTGACAGAGATACGTTCTATCTCCAGAACAGGAGTGAGTAGTGTTACAGTTGTCTTTAAGGATGGAACAGATATTTATTTCGCAAGGCAGCTAATCAACGAAAGGTTGAGAGCGGCTGAGGCAGTGATCCCTAAAGGTTATGGAAGTCCTGAACTTTCTCCTATTGCAACAGGTCTTGGAGATATTTACGAATTCGTCCTAACAAGCGATCGCCATACTCCAGAAGAACTCAGAACTTATATGGAATGGGAACTTGCAAGAGAGATCAAATCTACGGAAGGCATTATCGACGTAAATATAGTTGGCGGGGAAGCAAGACAATACCAGATAAAGATAGATCCCCAAAGATTAGCAGTCCATAATATTACATTATCACAACTTTGCGAAAAATTGGAAACAGCCAACCAAAACACCGGAGGAGGTTATATTTCCAAAGGTGCGGAACAGATCGTAATCCGCGGAGAAAGCCAGTTCAAAACGGTGGATGAGATCCGTAACGTTGCAGTCCAAACAGAAAGAGACGGAGTTCCTCTACTGCTTGGACAGATCGCTACTGTGGAAACAGGCCCAGCACTTCGTTTCGGACTTATGACCAAGGATGCTAAGGGAGAAGTTGTTGGAGCCACAGCAATGATGCTCATGGGCCAAAACTCCTTGGAAGTAGTAAAACGGGTAAAGGAAAAGATAGAAGTATTAAGATCCAGACTTCCGGAAGGAATGAAGATCGTAACATTCTACGATCGTTCCGAATTTATCGGAAGAACATTAGGCACAATTTTCACAAATCTTGCAGAAGCAGCAGTACTTGTAATCATCGTTTTAATTTTTGCACTCGGAACAGTAAAAGGTGCGCTACTAGTAAGTTTATCTATCCCGATCCCAATGCTTGCCGCTACAATATTCATGAGAATGTTTGGTATCGTTGGTAACTTGATGTCTTTAGGAGCTCTAGACTTCGGGCTCTTAGTGGATGGAACCATCGTGATGTTGGAATCGGTTCTTCACGGTTTTATCTTAAAACAAGCATTCTATGAACAACAGAATTCTCAAGAAGATAGAAAGTTAGCAGCAGAACAGATCATCACAGATTCATGCGTGAGAGTAGGAAGGGCTGCTGCTTTCTCCGTTGGAATTATCTTATTGGTATACTTACCCCTCATGACATTAGAGGGTGTAGAAGGTAGAATGTTCAAACCAATGGCGATGACAGTTGTAATCTCCTTGGGTATGGCGCTTTTATTCTCTTTGACCACCTTTCCTGCAGCAGCAAGCATTCTATTTCAAAAACCAATCTTCCACCATAGCAAGTTTTGGGAAAGAGCAGAAGAATTGTATCTGCAACTTCTCGACTTTGGTATGGCCAACAAAAAATTATTCTTAAGAGCCGGCTTAGGAGTATTTGCAGTTTCCTTAATATTGGGATCTACTTTAGGGTCAGAGTTCCTTCCACGTATCGACGAGGGAGAATTTGCAATAGATATCAAAAGACTTCCATCTACTTCTATCAATTATTCCAGAGATACAAATATGGAAATGGAGAAAGTGATCGCACAATTCCCTGAAGTAACAAGCATAGTCAGCAAGATGGGTAGAGGTGAATCTGCAGCGGAACCTATCGGAACGGAAGAAGGTGAATCCACCGTAAAATTGATCCCACCGAAAGAATGGACGAGCGCATCTTCTAGAGACGAACTTATGGATAAAATGAAGGACGCGATCTTAAAATCAGTTCCTTCCAGTACGATCTCGCTTTCTCAGCCGATTGAAAACAGGGTGAATGCACTTCTCTCCGGATCCAAAGCAGACGTTGTAATTAAAATTTATGGAGATGATCTCCAGACCTTAAAAGATACTGCGGCAAAATTCGCAGATAAGATCAAAAAGGTTCCCGGCGCCGCTGACTTAAGAGTGCAAAGAGTTCTCGGACTTCCCTTAATTCAGATCAAAGCAGATAGACAAAAGATGGCGCGTTACGGTGTCGCCGCAGAAGAAATTTTGACCACCGTTGAATCATTACGTATCGGACGAAAAGCAGGAAAGGTATTCGAAGGATTCAAACGATTCGACTTAGTAGTTCGTCTTCAGTTGGATGTTTCAGATCTGGACAAATTAGAAAATATTCCAGTCATGACTTCTACAGGAGTTACAGTTCCTCTTGGGCAAGTAGCAACGATAGAATTTGTAGAAGGTCCTGCCGCAATTTACAGAGAATCCTTAAAACGTAGGATCATGGTAGAAGCAAACGTTCGAGGAAGAGACTTAGTAGGTTTCGTGAACGATGCTCAGAAGGCCACTGCAGACATCGAAAAGAATCTACCAGAAGGTTATCGAACGGACTGGGGCGGCCAATTCGAGAACTTCCAACGAGCAAAAAATAGATTGATGCTCGTGGTGCCAATTGCACTCGGGATCATCTTCGTGATGTTAATCGCTGCATTCGGAAACATATATTATGCGGCGGGAGTATTCATTGTAGTACCACTCGCAGTTGCTGGAGGGATCATAGGACTTGTTCTTAGAGGACTTCCTTTTAGTATTCCTGCTGGCGTTGGATTTATCGCGGTAAGTGGTATCGCAGTATTGAACGGGGTTGTATACGCTTCCACCCTTAAAGAAGAATTAGAAAAAGGGATTACAATCTCGAAAGCAGTCTTGTCCGCCGGACTTCATTCACTTCGTCCTGTAATGACAACTGAGATCATTGCAGCAGTTGGATTTATCCCGATGGCAATCTCAACGATGGCTGGAGCTGAAGTACAAAGACCATTAGCAACTGTGGTGATCTTTGGAGTAATCGTTGCGACTATTCTATCTCGTGTACTTCTTCCTATCGTGATGGAATTCCTACTGAATATTTACCAAGACCAAGAAAGAAGAAAAGAAGCTCGTAAAAGAAAATTAGAGTCCGAATTCCAAGCATCCAGAGCACAAGAAAGACTTCCGGAAACTCTAGAAGAAGTTTCCTGGGACTCAGAAGAGATCCAAGAAGGACCGGAAGAAATAGTACGTTCTAAATCTAAACGCTCCAAGAACGGATTGAAAAAGAAAAAGTAAGGGGGCGGCTTACTTTTTACTCTTCAATCCGGATAGGATCGCATTCACGACGGATCGTAGAAATTCGATCCGATCTTCTTCTATATTATCAAATACTAGGCGAGGATGATGGAAGGCAGCAGTTCCTTCAAAAATGATCCGAGCACCCTCTTTAGACGTATTACAAAAAAATAATCCTTTTTGGATCCCCTCTTGGACCATAGCTTCTAATTGTTCGTACATTGTCTGGATATGTTTTTTAACAAATGGTCTTGTTTTCTCTGCGGAATTATTGAATGCAGTATAAATCCTAGGATCTGATTGGACCTTCTCTCTTTTCATCATATGGAGAGTCATGAGCCACTCTAAAATTCTTTCTTCTAATGGATTTGTTTTTGCAGAAACTTCAGCGAGAGCTAGATCAATTCGATCCAGCCATCTTTTGGAAATAGAATCGAGTAATGCTTCTTTGTCTGCGAAATGTTTATATAATGCGGCGTGGCTTAGGTTTAGATTCCTAGCCACGTCTGTAAGTTTCAAACGCTCGACACCGTTTCTTCTGATCTCAATCTCTGCGGCATCGAGCACTTTTTCTTGTAATTCTTCTGGCTTTAAACCTGTTTTAGGCATCTCTCATTTAACGACGAGCTGCATCGAATGAGAAGGATATCTATCTCCTTGGAAGGCGCCTTCCGGAAAAGTATCATCCAGGGTTTTCACTTCTTCCGGAGTCAATTGAACCGAAAGAGCTTCTAAATTTTCCCTAAGACTTTCTCTTCTTGTGGAACCGATTAAAGGAAAAATATCTTCTCCCTTATGAAGCACCCAAGCGATAGCAAGTTGAGCAGTAGTACAACCCTTCTTCTTTGCAAGCTCTTGAAGCAGACTCACACGCTCCAAATTCGCTTCAAGGTTTTTTCCCTGGAAACGAGGAGAAATGGATCTAAAATCAGAAACTCCCAAAGAGCTTTCTATCTTTCCTGTAAGAAGTCCTCTTCCCACAATTCCGTACGGAACGATTGCGATTCCAAGTTCTCTCGCGGTTTCTAGGAGTTCCCTCTCTATCACACGAGTTGCTAAAGAATATTCAATTTCCAAAGCTGTGACCGGATGAACCTTATGAGCCCTTCTTAAATTTTCGGGAGAAGCTTCCGAAAGTCCGAGATAACGCACATATCCTTCCTTGATCAGATCTGCAATTGCACCAACAGTATCCTCGATTGGAACTTCTGGATCGACCCTGGAAGCTTGGTAAATATCGATCACATCTACTCCAAGTCTAGTAAGAGAATGTGCCGCAAAGTTTTTCACAGAGTTCGGTCTAAAATCATATCCGATGAATGCACCATTTGGATTGCGAAGTCCACCGAACTTCACACTGATCACTGGTTTGTCTTTTCTACCCTTAAGCGCCTCAGAGATCAGAAGTTCGTTATGACCAATCCCATAGAAGTCACCGGTATTCAGAAAATTGATCCCTGAATCCAAGGCCTCATGGATGGTCGCTATGGATTCTGCCCTATTTCTAGTCTCTTTTGTGCCGTAAAAGTCCGACATCCCCATACAACCCAAGCCGACTTGCGAAATCTCTGGGCCGTTTTTGCCTAATTTTCTCAGTTTCATTTGAAACCTCCATTTAGTTACAATTTACATTTTTTATAATTTGTAACTAAATTCAAGCATTTTTCCAAAAGGTTTTTGTGGGAGTTCCAACATTTCTTGCTTTTCGCTTTCCGACATAATACCATTCTAGCGTTCCGGAGTAGCAGATCCCATGGAACACCAGAAACCAATCGTCCAACTTTTAGACGCGACCACAGAACCTTTCAACCTAGCCATAGCTTCTGCCAGAACCTGCTATTCTTCCAAGGGGATCCTTCTTCCTGAAGACATGATCCGCACAGAAAAATCCCTGGAGATCAGGGACAAGGTGGCAAAATCCACTAAGAAAGCGGGTCACCTCACCACAAGACAACATCCTCATTTTATATTTACACTAGACAAGGTGTCTCGCCAGTTCGTTTGGTCTTTTCTGCATTCTCATCCGTACTATAACTCAGAACAGGTGAGCCAAAGATATGTAGAAGTTAAAAAGGAAAATTATTATATCCCACCTACTCTATCAGGAAAGCAAAAAGAGCTCTATCTGGAAGCGGTGGAATCTGCGTCTAACGCATATTTTGAATTTGTGGAGTTACTACATCCATTCATCCAGGACGAATATTTCTTAGTTTACAAGGCTCGCGCAAATTATCCTGAAAAATGGCAGCAACCAATTAAGAAGAAATGTCTGGAAGTAGCGCGTTACCTTCTTCCTTTAGGAACCTATACTTATTTATATCATTCAGTAAATGGACTTACTCTTCATAGATACCATCGTTTGATGAATTCTTTTGATGCTCCTGAAGAACAACGTTTAGTTGTAGAAGAGATGATCGAAAAAGTAAAAGAGATCGATCCTCTTTATGTGGAAGAAATGGATGATCCGATCCCTCTGGAAGAAACTGCAGAGTATAAATTTTTCAAAGACTTCTACCAAGATGGTGCTTCTGAATATAGACCGGAAGCAGCTAAAAATTTCGTAAGAGAATTCGATGAGGATATGGATAACCGTTATGCAAGACTAGTTTCCTATTCTTCTAATGGACCAGAAGTTTTGGCTTCTTCTGTTCGTGCTGTTTTAGGTTTGTCTAAAAATTCCTTAAACGACGAAGAGGCAATCCGACTCGTGATGGATCCTTCCAAAAATAAACATCTGACTTCTACACTGAATGAAACTACAATGAGCCCTCTTTCCAGAGCGATGTTCAATGTGCATTATTCTTTCAAAAAAAGGATCTCTCATTCTGCGGATAGTCAAGATCAAAGACATAGAATGGTTCCTGGTTCTCGTCCAGTGCTCATGAGCCAATATACAGGAATGCCGGATTATATCGTTCCTAAAGTAGTATTAAAATATCCTCAATTAGAAGAAACTTATAGAAGAAGAATGGATGGCATCTTCAAAAGCCTGAACCGTTTTATTGAAGCGGGTGGATCAGCTGAACATGCGTCTTATCTTCTTCCGAATGCGTTCCCTGTCCGTTTTTATGAAAGTGGTGATCTATTAAATCTTCATCATAAATGGAGAGCGAGAACCTGCTATAATGCTCAGGAAGAGATTTTTCAAGCTTCTATCAATGAACTCGTAGATTTGACAAAAGTCCAGCCTGAGATCGCAAAATGGATCAAGGCACCTTGCTGGATTCGTTTGCAAGGCGATATCAAACCATATTGCCCAGAAGGGGATCATTATTGCGGAACGCAAGTGTGGAAAAGAGAATTAGACGAGTACGATAGAACTCTGTAGTTTTCGTTTCTTTATCTGATTTCTGAAAATTTTTCCGTTATAGTCTATCACATAGACTTCTCCATTTGTATCTTCCCCAAAGGAAGATACATGGGAAGAAAATCCTATTTCAGAAGTATGTTCTATTAGGTCCGTAAGTTTAGTCCCAGTGTTTGCAGCTTCTCTCTTTTCAAAAAAATAAAAAAAGAAGGGACTAAAAACCGATTTCGGAGTAAATCATCCTTAGATATATCATGAAAACAGTTTCCCCTACAAGGACCGAAGAACTGGTCCGATACCGCAGATTCATTCACAAACATCCCGAACTCAGATATGAAGAAGTCGGGACAGCGGATTTCGTTTCTAAACATCTAGAATCCTTAGGTTATACTTTCCAATCAGGGATCGCAAAAACAGGGATCGCTTGTTTGATAGATTCAGGAAAACCAGGAAAAACACTTCTGGTAAGAGCGGATATGGATGCACTTCCTATCTTTGAGGAGAATAAGACGGATTACACTTCTATTCATAATGGAGTTATGCATGCATGCGGTCATGATGCTCACACTTCCGTTTTAATGGGACTCGCTTCGGAGCTAAAAGAAAATCCAAGTGCTATCGTTCCAAAAGGAAAAGTGTTGTTGGTATTCCAACCAGCCGAAGAAGGCGGACAAGGCGCAGACCGCATGATAGAAGAAGGAATATTAGAAAAATACGATGTATCTGCTGCGTTAGCACTTCATGTTTGGAATCATATCCCAGTAGGAAAAGTGGGAGTCGTAGACGGCCCGATGATGGCTGCAGTCGATGAATTCCAGATCACTGTCCAAGGAATCAGCGGCCACGGAGCAATGCCTCAACATACAGTGGATCCTATATTAGTAGCTTCTCATATAGTTACCGCGTTACAAAGTATTGTGTCCCGAAATACTGACCCACTCGATTCTTGCGTGGTCACAGTAGGAGCTTTTCATGCAGGACATGCATTCAATGTAATTTCTGAAACTGCTGAATTAAAAGGAACGATCCGCACATTCACAAAAGAAATGTTCGATAAGGCACCTGAGTTATTCAAAAGAGTCGTAGAGAATACTGCCTCTGCTTTTGGTGCAAAGGCGACCATTCATTACGAAAGAACGAATGCTCCAACAATCAATCATCCTGAAATGGCAAATATCGTCCGAAAGGCTTCGGAAAATATTTTGGGTCCAAACTCAGTCACAGAAGAACATGCTAAGACCATGGGCGGAGAAGACTTCTCTGCATTTTTAATGAAAGTCCCAGGATGTTACTTTTTTGTAGGCTCCATGAATGAAGAGAAGGGACTTATTCACCCGCATCATAGTTCTAAGTTTGATATAGATGAAACTTCACTTCCAATCGGATTATCCGTGATGAAGGAAGCGATCAGACTTTACTTGGAGAATAACTGAAGATCTATCCCATGTAGGAATTCCTACATGGGAGTGGAAACCGCCCCCGCCCCTTCGCAGCGACCTTTTGAGCGCCCCATAGGAAGCGAAAAACCCGAAGGGTGACTGAGTAAAACGAAGTCAAATTTCAAATCAAACAAACTGCATTTAAATCATCAGAAATAGGGAGCGAGAAGACGACCAACTTGCTTGAGTCGGTGACGAAAGTCAAACGAGTCGGCCTCTCCATCGATCACAATAGGTTTGACCGAAAGCAAATTTGAAAAACCGGCCCCCACCCGAGTTCGGGTGGAGGAGGTGGGCTTGTGGGAGAAGCCATTCCTCCATACACTAAAAACCACTAAACTTCAACCACATTTTTCACCCACACTTTATGTTGGAATTCCAACATTGTGCTCCTGCCGGTTCAAGCTCCCCAACGTAGAAACTTATCTTCGTTTTTCTCAATTTCCTTTTTTATGGCCGGATTATTCTTTCCGAAAGATTGAAATCCGGAACTTAAATTCCATTCCATTTTCAAAAGTGAACTTAAAAAACTACTAGTAGAAACATTTCTTTCATTAGCGTAACCCATTGCTTCCCAATAATCGGCCCCATAAACTCTAATCCTCTTTCGAGAATCGCTACTTTTGACTTTTTCGAAATCAAATCTTGGAATTTTTCCTTTTTGCTTTCTCTCTCGAAAAGAAGAAATTAAAAACTGTAGGATATCCTTTGGCTCTCCTAAACAAAAGACCGCATCTCTCCAAATCGATTCCATCTCAAAAGGAATCCTCCAATCTATTTGGATCTTCCCGTTATTCTCTAAAATTTGCTTTCTAAATACTTCTTCCATATTCTCTCCTAAATGTTAGGATCGAATCCATAATATAGAACAAATATATTCAAATGAAAAACAGAATGAATATTGAAATTTTTGAATTTAGTTCGTCTTAGATCCAAATTGGTCGCTAAGACGAAAAGTTTGGAGACGTAAGTAAGAAACTGAGACATCAGCCAAACACAAAACTGACTGGCCTATTACTCTAAAAAGAATGGTCGGAATCAGCATTCCATAGAATATTATAAAAATTGAATTAAAAAACGAGAAACAAAGGTATGCAAGAGGAACCTTAATTCCATTCAGACTCCTGTTTCTATAAGAAGAGGATCGGGTAGCTTATGCCCTCATTGCCTCAATCTCATCCACTTCCTTCGCAATCATAGAAGTTAGAACTACAGGACTATCTCCATTCACAAGAACATCATCCTCAATTCGAACTCCAATTCCCCTGAAGCCTGCGGGGATCGTTTCGTCCGTAGGATCAAAATATAATCCAGGTTCTACAGTTACAACGAGTCCGTTATGCATCGGTTTACTTTTTCCATTCTCAAAATAGCGCCCTACATCATGCACATCCATTCCTAGATAGTGGCCAGTCCTATGCATATAAAATCTGCGGTATTCACCCTTTTCAATGACCTCAGAAAGATTCCCTTTTAATAACCCAAGGTCAATCAATCCAGAAGTTAAATTTTTAACAGTCTGCTCATGAACTGCATTGAATTCTACGCCTTGTTTCGTATCCAAGATCGCTTGCTTTTGCACATCCAATACGAGTTGGTAAATTGTTCTTTGTTCTGAAGTGAATTTTTTTCCGGAAGGGAAAACACGAGTAACATCTGCGGTATAATAATCCTTCTCTGCTCCGCTATCCACTAATATAAGTTCGTTATCACCTATCCTTGCACGATTAGTTGTATAATGTAGAATAGTTGCATTTTTTCCTGCGGCGACTATATGACCATAACCTCCGCCCCAAGCACCATGTTTCAAATATTCAGATTCCAGAATGGACTCTAATTCGAATTCGTACATTCCAACTTTGGTCTCTCTGAATAATCTTTCGTGACCGAGAGCTGTGATCCGGGAAGATTCCTTTAATTTTTCGATCTCTTCCGGGGATTTTAACATTCTCATTTCATGAAGAAAGTTTGGGATCTCCCATCTTTGAGGACCAAATTTACCTTCTCTCAATCTTCTATTCAAAGAACTGATGAGTTCGAGTAATTCTGAATCTCGTTTGGAGTCCTTTCCAAAAAAATGATATAATGTGAATTGATTAGTAAGAACGTCTGAAATTTTAGAATCCCATTCTCCAAGATCAAAACTTTGATCCAGCTCCAATCTTTTTTTGATCTCTTCTTTTCCTAGACGAATGCCAGTCCAAATTTCTTTTTCTTTATCTTTAGGAAGAGCAAAATGTGAGGAGAAGTCTCTACGTAAAACCAAAACACCGTCTTCTTCTTCAACACCAGTCAGATAATAATAATCGGAGTCCTGTCTGAACTTATACTCTACATCTCTATTACGGATCTTTTGAGAAGCTGCAAATAGTAGCAGGACTTCCGACTCTTTTAAAAGATTCTGAACTTCTCGGATCCGTTTTCTAAAAATGTTTTGGTCCATAATTATCCTTTTATTAGACGAATTCCTTCTTCCACCATTCTGTCCGTATCCTGTTCTAACATACAACGAAAATGTTTTTTAGGGCAGACCCTTCCCCCATGAATACCACAAGGACGACAGTCTAGGCCGTTCACTTCTGATATAAAAACTCGACTCGCTAAAGGAGTATAACCGAATGCAGGGATTGTGGCTCCAAAAGCAGCCAAAGTAGGAATATTGAATGCAGAAGCAAAATGAATGGGAGAAGAATCATTGGTTACAAGAAGTGCTGCACCACTCATCAAATAACTCATCTCAGGAAGAGAAGTTTTGCCAGCAAGATTGATCCCGAAACCTTCCCCTACTTCTTCGCAAAGTTTAGAATCGCCCTTGCCTCCGGTCAGAACAATTTTCAGACCAGTTCTTTCATGCAGAAGTTTACTAACAGTTTTGAATTTATCCGCTGGCAAACGTTTTGTTTCCCAAACAGAAGAAGGAGAAACTAATATATAATTTCCTTTTTCCAAACCATTCTTTTTCATTTCGGATTGGATCCCAGTAACAGATCCCGGCTCCCAATATAGTTCAGGTTGTCTTGAAATATTTTTTCTTTCTTCTTCTGAATAGATCAAAGAAAGAAGTTTGTCCACCTCGTGTGGTCCTCTTAATAATCTAGATTTTCTTTCATTTAATAAAAAAGAAAACCCTGCTGATTTATATCCGATCCTTCTTTTAGCCCCGCTTAAAAAAGAAATAATAGAAGAACGAAATGAAAAATGTGGAGAAATACAAAGTGTAAAATTATGTTTTCTTAATTCTTTGCAAAAATCCCAAAAACCAAAAAAGGAAGATTTGATCTGTTTTTTATCCAAAGGAATAATAATATCTATCCAAGGATTCGCTTCTAAAACAGATTCAGTCCCCTTGTTCACAACCACTGTCATTTTAGAACCAGGAAACCTCCTCTTAATCTCCCTAAAAAGTGGAGTAGTTAAGATCAGGTCTCCTAAGAATGCAGTTTGGATGACTAAAATATTTTCAGACATTATTTTTTTGCCTCTAGGATGGTTGCAAAATTATTCACACCCAATCCTCCTATGGATAAACCAAGTGCAGTGTCCGAATCATTCATATTCATAAATTCGCAAAGTTCAGCAATTTGTGCAAGCCCCGAAACTCCCACTGGATGACCTCTTGTTTTCAAACCCCCAGATGGATTGATAGGAAGCCTTCCTCTTTTATCGGTGATCCCTTCTGCAACATTTGCAAGTGCCTTTCCTTGCGGAAATAAACCGGCATCCTCTGCAGCAATGATCTCAAAAATAGTAAATGCATCATGCAGTTCAGCAACTTGGATATCAGAGGGTTTTTTGTCTGCTTCTTCATAAGCCTGCTTAAATGCAGATTTGGATGCAGTAAAGCTAAGTCCGCCAGGAACACCATTGACTTGGCCTAAACCATGTCCTGTGCCAGTGATCTCAATCTTTTTGCGGTCCTTCTTCAGTCTTGCCGGGTCCGTTTCTAATAATAACGCGCAGGAACCGTCAGATAAAGGAGAAATATCATATAAACATAATGGACTCGAAAACATCGGAGAGGAGAAATATTCCTCTTCGCTTAAGTTTTTTTGAATATGTGCAATCTTATTTTCAAGACCGTTATCATGAAGTTTTTTAGATAATCTAAAAAGTTCCTTTCTAGTATATCCGAAATCCCTTAAATACTTGGTGGCGGTCAATGCCCCGCCTTGGGCCATAGACATCGCAAGATTTTTTTGCTGGGAAGAAAGTACCGAACCTAAAAGAAGATTATTCTCTTCTCTCGGAAGTCTACTCATGACCTCAGTTCCGATCACCATCCCTCTTTTAAATTTTCCTGATAGAAGAAGATAACGGGCTAGATGCAAAGCAGAAGCCCCACTGGAAGAAGCAGTCTCTGAACGGATCGCGAATAAGGAAGAAAGTCCAAGATCTTCTTTGATCTTTGCTGGTAAAAAAATTTCCCCAGTATAACGTTCCGGGGCCATACATGCGAATATTAGAAATTCAGGAATAAAACCCGGGTTCTTCTTAAGTAAATGATTCGCAGTATCATAGGATAGCGATTGATAGTCGGACTCAGTCTTGCCAAATTTACTTAAATGAGAGTCTAGCACATAGGCCGAGGTCATATTCCTACAAATTTCCCGGCGAATGATTTCGAGCAAAGTCAAAAACTTAAGAGTCGACGCTGCCTTTTTTAGAATCTCGCTTTTCAAAATAGGCACTCTCGTTTATAGTGATCTCAGGTAGGAGAAACGACGTGAAAGGAAACCAAGAAGTCCTCGATATCTTAGCGGAAGTGCTCTCCGCCGAACTCACAGCGATCAACCAGTATTTTATCCACGCTAAGTTGAACAAGAACTGGGGTTATGACAAGCTTGCTTCTTACATGAAGAAGGAATCCATCGAAGAGATGAATCACGCAGACCAAGTGATCGAACGTATTCTCTTCCTGGACGGAATTCCTGATCTGCAAAGATACATGAAGATCAATGTAGGCAAGGATATCGAAAGTATCCTAAAGAATGATTTAGACGTAGAGTATAATGCCGTAGAACGTTTGAATCGTGGGATCGAAATCACCACCAAGAATAAAGACAACGGCACACGTGAATTGCTCGAGAAGATCCTCGTCTCCGAGGAGGAGCATATCGACTGGCTCGAGGCCCAGCTAGAGATCATCAAAACCATTGGGGTCCAAAATTATTTGGCCCAACAAATTGCCTAAGCATTGAATTCCAAAAAACCATCCCCTAAAAAATCCCCTTCTTCCGGTTATGGCAAGAAGGGGCCTGCTAATAAATCAGGTTCTTCTTTTTCAAAACCGACTCGCTCCAAAAGTTCGGACTCAAACCGAGATTCAGATCGTAAACCATATCGCTCAAAAGAAAGAGGCGATTCAGAAAGACCTTTCAAAGCAAGAAAAGAAGAAGGATCCGAAAGACCTTATCGTTCCAAAGACGGAAATTCTAAATCAGGATATTCTTCCGACAAACCAAAAGAAAGAGGCGGCTCAAAACCTTTTCGCTCTAACGATGATCGAAAATCCCCTGCACGCTCCGGTAATCGTAAATTTTCAGACGATGACAAGAAACCTTACCGCGAAAAAGATTCGGGCAGAGAAGATCGTAAACCTTTCTCACGCAATTCAGATCGTGGTGAAAGAAAACCTTTCTCTCGCGACGCTGAACGTGGTGGGGATAGAAAGCCATATTCTCGCGACTCAGACCGCGGAGATAGAAAACCATATTCTCGTGATTCAGATCGTGGCGATAGAAAACCATACTCTCGTGATTCAGATCGTGGCGATAGAAAACCATACTCTCGTGATTCAGATCGTGGCGATAGAAAGCCATTCTCCCGTGACTCAGACCGTGGCGATAGAAAGCCATTCTCCCGTGACTCAGACCGTGGAGAAAGAAAACCATTTTCTGGAAATACAAGAAGAGGAGAAGGTAGAAGTTCCTACGGAGAAAATTCTGACCGCGGCGAACGTAAACCATTCTCACGCAATTCAGATCGTGGTGAAAGAAAACCTTTCTCTCGCGACTCTGACAGAGGCGAAAGAAAACCATATTCTCGTGATTCAGATCGTGGCGATAGAAAACCATACTCTCGTGACTCAGATCGTGGAGAAAGAAAACCATTTTCTGGAAATACAAGAAGAGGAGAAGGTAGAAGTTCCTACGGAGAAAATTCTGACCGCGGCGAACGTAAACCATTCTCACGCAATTCAGATCGTGGTGAAAGAAAACCTTTCTCTCGCGACTCTGACAGAGGCGAAAGACGTCCTTTTTCTCCTCGCGGAAAAGAAGGTGGGTTTCGCTCCGAACGACCATCTCGCCCTTATGAAGAAGATAATTTCAGAGAAGGTATTCGCGCTGGATGGCAATCCGCAAAACTTTCTCTTTCTGAATTCGATAGACCAGAAGCACTCACCTATCACGCGTCATGCGGAGATGGACTTGCATTCTTATTAAAAGAAGAAGTGAAAGAAGCAGGTTTAGAAATTCTCTCCGATAATAGAGGAGGAGTTTTCTTTACTGGACCTGCTAAAAAGGTCAGGGACTTCTGTTTGAGTTCAGGAATTTCTTCCGGGATAAGCTTTGAATTATCGTCTTGGCAGGACATACAAGGCCCGGATGATCTATACGAAGTCGCGGCAATGTTCCCATTTGAGAAACTACTTTCTCCAGGCACTAAGTTTAGAATAGATGCCGCAACAAAGGATAATCTGCAAGATTCACGTTATGCGACTTATCGTTTAAAAGACGCGATATTCGACAGATTCAGAGCGCAAGGTCTGGAACTTCCAGAAGCAGATCGTGAAGAACCGGAAGTTTTATTCTATCTTCGTTCTAGAATGAACCAGGTAAAATTATTTGTAGCATTACATGCTCAACCTTTACAAAGAAGGGGTCATGGAAGAGAAGGTGGAGAAGCTCCGCTCAGAGAAACCTTGGCCCAAGCATTGCTCCGTTTTTCAGGCTGGAAACCTGGAGAAACATTATACGATCCATTCTGTGGTTCCGGAACTCTATTGATAGAAGCAGCACTCAGAATGAGAAACGGCGGCTGGGTGAATTATAAAAGTTTATCCAGATCTTCTATCTTCACTAGACTTTTTGGACCTTGCAAAGCAAAAGAAGAATGGGCCTCTAAAGAGACCCTACTCTTTGGTTCTGATATTTCGGAAGAAGCAATAGAACTAGCAAAGAAAAATGCAAAAGAAGCTGGAGTAGTAGATCTGATCCGCTGGAAGGTTGCTTCCGCAGAAGAATTGGACTCCGACCTTGGCTTTAAAGAAGGGAAAATTGTAACCAATCCTCCTTATGGAGTCCGATTGGGAGATAAGGAATCCGTTTCGGAACTATATTCCAGCTGGGGAGATTCTTTAAAAAAGAACTTCTCTGGATCCTATGTGGCTTTAGTTGCGGGAGATCCTTCCCTTTTAGGCTTCTTAAAGCTGAAGTCTGATAAAGAACAATCAGTCACCATAGCTAAGTTAAAAGGAAAATTAGTTGCCTACCGGATCGACTAAACCAGACTCCCGGGAGAGATGAACCACCAGGAGATCCTACTCAAACTTTTAGAAGTTACAGAAAACTCCAAGGACAGCTTTCAGTTCCTGAAACTCTTCCAGTCCTTGGAGCCTGAAAAATTCGCGGTAATACACGCAAGTTCAGAGACCTTGACAGAGTCCGCGGAAGCGTTCCTATATAATTTAAAATTATTACAAAAGTTACAGCTATTCCCTGTAGTCGTTCTGGAGAAAGACGGAGTATCTTACGCGAATTTATTCTATCGTTCTCCAAATTCTAAGACCAGTTTGGAATCTATCAAGGACTCATTGGAAGAAGGCCAAGAACTTCCTGGTTCCAGAAACCTTCCAGCAAAGTGGTTCAGAAATCCAAGCCAGGCATTAGAATCAGTTCTTTCCTCTTTAAAAGAAAAGAAGATACCAGTCTTCGTGACAGACCAAGGCGGATCTGAAATTTATCCTTATCTTTCTAATTTATGCAAAGAACTTAGAACTAAAAAGTTAATCCTTCTTACTACAAGAAGTGGTCTTTACAATTCTGAGGATAAGAAGATCTCTATTTTAGATTTCGAATCAACTGAAACTCTCCAAAAAGAAGACGAGTCTTTATTCAAAGAATGCAAAATGATCTTTGAATATACTGGAGATCCAAATCTTCAAATCGCGATCACTTCTGCTCCAAGTTTATTAAAAGAATTATTCACCATCAAGGGTAGTGGAACTTTATTAAGAAAAAAGAATAAAATAGAATTCCATACTGATTTCCAAAATTTGGATCCTAAACGACTGAATGGCCTAATCGAAGATTCTTTTGGAAGAGGATTAAAACAAGGTTTTTGGAATAAGGAATTTTCTGGGATCGTTCTGGAATCCGAATACAAAGGATGTGCTCTTCTACAAGACACTCCTTGGGGAACTTTTCTTTCTAAGTTTGCTGTGAACGAAATAGCAAGAGGAGAAGGTGTAGGAAGAGATATCTGGGACGAAATGTTAAAAAAAGCTCCTGTTCTTTTCTGGAGAGCAAGAGCAGAAAATACAATCTCCAAATGGTATGCAAAAGAATGTAGCGGCCTTCAAAAAGAAGGGATCTGGATCTATTTCTGGATCGGTTTACAAGAGAAAGAAATTCCTGCGGTTTGTGATTTTTTAAGAAACCTTCCGGAAGATTTGGAATCTAAACAACGGATCGATTCCTAATGGAACAAAATGTTTTTTTATACGATGGGGACTGCGACTTTTGTTCAAACCTCGCTTCTAAACTTTCAAAACTATCTTTAGATAGAAATATAAAATTTGTAAGTTTTAGAGATCTCTCTTCTGAAGATCTAAAAGAATACCATCCAAGTTTAGAACCTAAATTAGTCGCGGGAAATGTACAGTATATCTCTGGAAATATGAGATACCCCGGTTTTTTTGCAGTCCGAAAACTTTCACATTCTTTAAAAGGATGGAGATGGGCTTCTCCCCTGCTTTATTTGCCTCTGGTTCCGTTACTCGGAATGTTTTTTATGAGCCTTTTAAAATCGATTCGATCTAAGGGTTAAAGAGAAATAGGAGAAGTTACCTTTCTTAGACCTTCATAAAATACTAAACGTGCATCCAATGCAAGCCTGGAACCTTCTCTTACTTTTTGCATTTTTTCAGGATCGACCGCTACAGCTTCAATCAATCTAAACAGTTTTTCTGAATGAGATTCATCTGCTTCCAGATTCACTTGAAAAAACTTTCCTTCCGGAAGCGCCATTCTGGATTTTAGATCAGAATAAGACTTATACATTCTGGAATATTCCAATTTTAGAAGGTATTCATTCGCTGGTCCGAGCGCCCCCAAGGCAGAATAGAAATCGGTAGTAGTAATTCTTTTCATCAAAGCAAGATAGCCTCCAGTTTCAGGAAGCATATCTTCCTTAGTCACTGTCTCTCCCATCTCAGAGAGAAATTTCCTAAGGATAGAAACATGTGAATCTTCTTCCTTACCTTCTCCCAATTCTTCCCATATATTTTCTACGAGTACTATTTTAGAAGGTACAAAATTAGTGAGAGCGGCAGTGTTTAAGAACCAGTTCACAAATTCAACAGATACAAAATATTCTTGTTTCAACCAAAGGAGAAGATCAGAATGTTCCATTCTTTCTTCTTTTTCTTCTAACCATAAATTCGCAGTCAATACAGAATGATATTTGACCTGGTCTATTAATTCTTCTCGAAACGTTTTCATCCTTCGATCCCGTTCGTTTGTTTTTCTTTTTTCAGTTTGGAATATGAAAATCTTTCCGTTAAAAATTCTAATCTCGTGATTTCCAATAATTCTCCTATCAGATCCGAATAAGTTCCGAAACTTTCGGAATAACAGATAGGAAAACTACTATAATAAGATGATAATCCAGGAGTCAGATTCCACTCCAAAAACATTGGTTTTCCTTTTGCATCAGCCTTCCAATCCAAACGGACAGCTCCCGAAGTTTTGAGTAATTTACATAATCCTAATGCGCTATTCTGGATATACTCCGATCTTTCTTTGTCCAGATCGAAATATAATTTTTCAGGCATACTGAGTTTGGTTTTAGTAATTTCTCCGTAGATTGTTTCAGGAGAATTTTCCAAACCAATCCTTGCCACCTGACTTGCCTTATATCCGTATATTGGCGAACCGATAACGGCAAGTGTCCATTCTTCTCCCGGCAAATAAGATTCGCAGATCCAAGAGGAATATTCATTAAATTTGGAATTAAGAAATTGATTTAAGTCAGCTTGGTTTGAGACCAGATTTTCTTCTCCCACTCCAAGGCTTGAACCTTCGAATCTGGGCTTGAAGAAAACCGGAAATTCTGAATCTACTGGAAGTTGGAAGCCGCGGAATGTGGAATCCAAGTTCCGCGCGAGATTTGTAGTATCTTCGACAGAATCTTTCTCAACGACGTTCCAAGGACTGGTAGGAACACCTGCAGACATACAAAACAATTTAGAAAGATGTTTGTCCAAACTCAAATTCTGAGCGTACGCATCTGATCCAGTATGTGGAAATCCTGAATATTCTGCGATCGCAGGAAGAAGGGCTTCTCTATTTCGGGAACGGAAACCTTCTACCAAATGAAATAGAACAGGTCGATCCCCAGGTTCTAAGGAAGAATAATCTGAGAGTTTTTGTAGTAGCTTCGACGGAAATTCAATAATTTCCACCTTCTCTCCCAACTCTTCCAGACAATGTTTAATCTTTTCGACAGAACCCCGATCTTCCCATTCTTGGGTGTCCTTTGGATCCAAGTCTGGATTTTGAATATCTGCAACGATCAAGACGGTTGGAGAATCTGAATTCATTTTCCGGATTCTCCTAAAGGTCCGAGACCTTTAAATGCGGAATAGGAATTCTGTAGTATCTGCACCCAAGTCTCCTCACTGATCTCAGGATAAAATTCCTCGTATTCACTATCAGTTGGTTCCGGGCTTAAATGATAAGTCCCTCTTACAGCAGATCGAAACACATGATTGCGAGAAGGTTTATGAAATCCAAGATACCAATTTGGTCCAAGGCTCACCTTTCCTCCACCACCAGGAAGATCATTCACAAACTGTGGAATTCCCATGCCTGCAACTTTCCCACGCATGTATTCAATTATTTGAATACCTTTTGCAAGTGGAGTCCTAAAACCTCGAGATCCTGGAATTAGTTCAGGATCATACATATAATAAGCTCGAATCCTAAGTTCCAAAAGTTTTCGATGGAGTCTGAGCATTGTTTCTCCATCATCATTGATCCCTTTCAGGATCACGGATTGGTTTCCAACGCTTACTCCTGCTTTTAGAAGTTTTAGAATTGCCTCTTTTGCTTCGGAAGTGCATTCTTTTTCATGATTGAATTGAGTATTACAAAAAATGGATAAACGATCCGTATTATGGGATTCTATAATTTTACATAGATCAGAAGTAATTCTCATTGGAAGGGTGACTGGATTTCTTGTCCCCAATCTGCAAATTTTTACATGAGGGATCTTTTCTAAATTTTCCAAAATCCAATCTATTTTGGAATCAGCAAGATTAAGTGGATCTCCTCCTGATATCACTACATCTGAAATTTCAGGATGATTTCGAATATAATCAAAACATAATTCCAGATCCGCAGTTTCCATTCTTTCAGAAGAATCTGAAACCTTTCTTCCCCTCATACAATGCCTGCAATACACAGAACATTCATGATTCGAAAAAAGTAATACTCTATCAGGATACATATGAGTAAGACCTTTTACAGGAGAAAGATCTTCTTCATGCAAAGGATCTAATGTTTCTTCCGGAGAGAAGAAGGACTCTTCCTTACGAGGAACGATCATTTTTCGGATGGGGCAATTTGGATTTTCTGGATCAGAAAGAGAAAGATAATAAGGAGTAGTTCCTACATTGAGTCGAATGGTTTCTTGTATCCCGATTTTCTCGGATTCGGTTAAATGAAAATATTTTGGAAGGTCTTCTGCCCTCACTCTTTTTTGGAGTTGGGCCTTATAATCTGTCCAGGCAAAAGAAGAATATAAACTCTTTCTAGAATCAACAGGTGACTCTAGATCCACTATTCCCCGGTTTTTCCCCAATCTCTCCATCCGGAACTCTTTTCCCATCCTTATGCCCGCGCAGGGAAAATCAAGCGAAGGAAAAAAGGAATGCCCCGAATTCCCCGCCCAAAACTATTGTCTTGCTAATGGATTGGAATCCCAAACGGGTCCGCGCACTTGCCTTCGATGTGGACGGAACCCTATTTTCTTCTGAAGGAATCATCTTAGAAACCTATGCGGAAGCAATCCGCAGATTTTCAACGGGCTCCCAGATCCCTCTCGAGGTCCCGGACAGAGAAAGGATCATGCTCGAGATCGGAAAACCGGTCAAAACCATCTTTTTGAACCTGGTCCCCCAACTTAAGGAGTCCGAAAGAGATCAGATCTCCGACTCAGTCCTGGAACTTTTAGTGTCTAAGATCCGACAAGGAGAAGGTGAATTCTACCCTAAGGTCAAAGAAACTGTCACTTCCCTCAAAAATAAGGGATACCAGATCTTGGCCGCTTCCAATGGAAGAATGCCCTACGTCAAAACCATCCTAGAAGTTTCAGGGATCCTGTCCTTATTCGACCCGATCGTGGTTTTGGACAATGAAACGATCAAAACCAAGCCTGACATTGTTGCAAAGTATATCCGAGATTATTCTTATTCTCCGGACGAGATCCTGATGATCGGGGATAGAAGTTCCGACCATGAGGCGGCCCGCAAAAACGGTAGCCCATTTGCATTCTGCGCCTACGGCCACGCTCCTGAGGGAGAAATCCCAGACTGGGAAGTGAGTCTGGCGCAATTGGAAGATCTGGATCGAATATTCTAAGCTCTTTTCCTGGGAAAAAGTGAGAAGGCAGTTTCCGGATCGGCCGAAAATTATATTGTGCCCGAATCGGATAAACTTAAATCACTTCTTTATATCCTGACAGGGGCTCTATTCGTTTTAGTTTTATTGGATAAGTCTATGGGGAATAAGGTTACATCTTCCCCCGGACAAGAATCCCCTTCTTTCTTTTCAAAATTTAATACAATCGGAAAAACAAATCCATTATCTCCTTCTTCTTCAGAGAACAAAGGAAAACAAACCCATGAACAGGTAATGGATCAGGCAGAAGACGAAATTTTAACCGAGTTAATGCAGAATGGAGAAAACTCTTCCTCTGAAGAAGTATCCTCCGATTCAAATGATCCGGAAGAAATGTTTATCCCGATCGTGGAAATGCCTAAGCCTGGGCCAACATCCGGACCTTCTCCAAAAATTCGTTTGGATCATTCTCCAGGAGAGATCAAACTTTACTTTCTGAAGTTTTATGGAAGAGGAAACAAAAGCCATTCTAGACTAGTTCAGCTGAAAAGAAAATTTGATCAAGGGGATAAGATCTTATTTATATTGAAGGAACTTACCAAGGGACCTTCTTCAGACGAGAAGACACAAGGTGTTCTGAACGCACTTCCAAACAGAATGGAATATTCTAAAGAATACTCTGTAGAAAATGGAATCTTAAAACTATATCTTGGTCCTGACTTCGAAGCAGGAGCAGGCCCCGAACTTCTGAAAGATAGAGTGGACCAGATCTGTTACAGCATTCTGGAAAATTCTGAGCTAAGAGGGATCAGGCTCTTTATTAATGGAAAACAAGTCCGCTCTCTAGGCGGCGTAGGACTTCCTATCCCGGAAGTTCTGACCAAAAATCCAAGAAAGATCGCTACTCTTTAAACAAATCTTTTCGATTTCTGTTTATTTTTCTTGAATAAATAGCACGATCGGTCGTTCTTTTCATTTATGATCTCTGGCGGAAAACTAAGCCAAGAAACCAGGAACCGTATTTTAGATAAAGGACTCCAAGTAGTAAGCAAATCCGGTCTAGAAGGTTTAAGTCTTGGTCCTTTGGCAGAACTTTCAGGTATGTCTAAAAGTGGATTATTCGCCCATTTCGGCTCCAAAGAAGAAATTCAAATTTCCATTCTAGATCACACTGCAGAGTTCTCTAAAACAAAAGTTTTGGAACCTGCCTTAAGATCTAAGGAAGGACTTCCTAGACTTCGTTCCTTAGTAAAACATTGGATGGGTTGGTCTAAAAAAGCGGGACTACCTGGGGGATGCCCAATTGCCGCAGGATTATTTGAATTGGATGATTCAAAAGGTCCAGTCCGACAAAGACTATTGTCAATGGAATCTGAATGGAGAACTCTTTTAAAAAAGCTCGCAAAGGAATGTGTGGATCTGAAAGAATTAAGATCTGATCTGGATCTAGATCAATTTGTCTGGGAACTTTGTGGGATCTATTTAGTTCATCATACTTCCTTACGATTTTTAAAAGATCCTAAGGCAGATTATAGAGCAAATAGATCATTCGAAGATCTGTTAGAAAGATCCAAACCTAAAAGAAAAACCAAAAAATAAAAGAGAGAGCAATGTATCCATATTTATTAATACTTCATTCATTCACAAGATGGGTCGTTCTATTCTTACTAGTATTCACCTTGGTTAGATGTATCCGAGGAATCCTATTAAAAAAGAATTTTGAAAAATGGGATAATTTAGGAAGGATACTAACGATTGCATTTTCACATTTTCAGTTGGTACTAGGATTTTTTCTATATTTCAAAAGCCCGATCGTTCAGGCTTTTTTCCAAGATCCCATAGGAGCCTTGCAAATATCAGATATAAGATTTTTCGCTTTGATCCATATTTCTATCATGATCATTTCGGTAGTATTTCTTACCATTGGATCTGCGGTCTCCAAACGTAAGAAAGAAGATTCTGAAAAATTCAAAAGTTTATTCCTATGGATCTTAATCTCGATAATTTTAATGTTTATCGCGATCCCTTGGCCTTTTTCTCCATTCGCACATAGACCCTATATCAGAGAGTTTTAGAAATGACAAAATTTTTTACAACAGAGCTTGGAAGGCTCAGACTTTTAGGTTTTTTAGAAGGAACATCCCTACTTCTTCTAATATTTATAGGAATGCCTTTAAAATATTATTTCGGATCTCCGGATATTGTTAAACTTTTAGGCCCTATTCATGGAGGATTGTTTCTTTTATTCCTTCTTGGAACATTTCATTTCTCGATCGAGAATTCATGGAGTTTTAAAGAAAGGACTTGGAAGGTAGCACTTGGCTCAGTCTTTCCATTTGGAACTTTTTATATAGATAGTACCATTCTCAAAAAATTATAACTAGTCCAAAATCCATCCCTTTGCGGATAAGTTTTGTAGCAATCCCAACCTCGCAGTTAATACTGCGATATTCCAATTTAAACTGCGATGTAGGAACTACTACATCGCGCTCCTAAAGCGAGAGCCTATTTATCCTAACGCATTAGAATTCCAATCTTCTGACAAAAACGACAATCACTTGCCCTAGAATTTTTTTGACTAAAATTAGATTCTTCCTTGCTCGGAGATACGTTATGCTTGAACCGTGGTCTTATTATGGAGGTTTTTCCAAAAAGCCTTCCATGCGGAAATGAAAACAATGTTCAAGTGGTTCCCAGGCATAGACCGGAGAATTCGCTTACTATCTAAGCGGATCTTCTTTAATCGGTATCCCCAAGGATTTTTAGAGACCAATTGGAGCGAAATTCGCCAATCCTTGGTGGCCCACTATTCTCTTTGCATCGTAATCAGTTTAATTACCTATTTCCTGCCGAATTCGCGGGACTTCGAAGATGAGTCTCTGATCCTACTCCAATCTAGCCGGATCACGTTAATTGTTCTTTCTCTTGTTTTCCTTTGGAGACATGCACGTAAAAAAGATTGGGTCCCTAAAAAACTGGAGTTCTATAAGGTATGGACTTCTTCTACCCTTCTCATCTCCTTCTTTCCTTTTTTATATCTCGATAAGGTCCATTACGATGTCTATCTTCACCAGGCATCTGCGATCTTACTTAGTATGAACCTTCTTCTTTGGTTAACCACTACCACTGCGGTTGCTACAAACCTTGCATTTTGTTTGATGTTCTTAGGCGTATGCTATTTAGGAGATTCTCCTGTAGAGGCCATGCAAGAGTTTCCGATCCTTCTCACCTATCTATTCGTAGGAACTTTCGGGAATGTGATCATGAACTATTGGAGAACCATGGATTACAGGGATAAAAGAAAATTATCCGGCGCGGTCCTGAGACTACAGGCAAAAAATCTGCATATCAGAATGATCTCCAACTTGGATGATCTTACTGATCTTTATAATCGCAGATATCTAATAGAACAATTCGATATATTCAAGAAGAGAGCAAGACGTCATCAGTTCCAAATGGCACTTGTGATCTTGGATCTAGATCATTTAAAAGAGATCAATGATAAATACGGACATATGGCAGGAGACGACGCACTCCAAACTCTTTCTGCAGTTATGAAGTCCAGAGTGAGATCCACTGATATTTGTGCTCGTATTGGTGGAGACGAATTCTGTGTTCTTTTAGATTCAGTAGATCCTAAAAGTCTAAAAACTTTATGTGAGTCCTTACGTAAAGGTGTAGAAGCTCATGCACTTTCTGTCAGAGATCCGAACGACAAGCCAGTGAATATCACTGTATCCATAGGCGCTGCCATTCTCTCTTATGATGAAGATTTTACTTTCGATGATCTATACCAATCCATTGATTCTGGATTGTATAAATCAAAATCCGCTGGTCGAAACAGAGTTACAATAGTAGAAGCTACTAAGCTAAATACTAAGGTTGATCTTTCTGCTTCTTGGCCGGAGGAAGTTCGTATATATAAGTAAGTTCGCAGTATTCTCCGTCGCCAAAATATTTCTGCTCTTTTTGTTCTAAGAAGAATTGTCTATGCTTTTGGTCTGATTCCAACTCATCCAATCTTTGGGTGACTTGCAATTTTGCAGCCTCACAAGAAGTCTTTTTCATTTTGAAAAGATCCTGCTCTTCTACGGAAGGAACGGAAGCTCTTCCGATTGCAACGAATTGGTATTTATGAGGACCCAAGGTCTTTACGCTGACTCCGGTATCCATATGGATCCTTTCTCTATGAGAATCCAAACAATTTGATACACAAAATAGAAATCCACAGATCGCGGATAACTGCAGTATTTTAGAGCTCAAAGATTTTTTCATTCTTCCCCCGTTCGAATCTATCTATTTAGGAAAGTTTACGGACTAAGTCATCCGGATTTTTGAAAAAAATTTACAAAGACAAGAAAAAGATCAAACTGCGGAAAGTTCTCTTCCCTCATATCTTTCGTAATTATAGAGAAGGTCTCTTCTTTTAGGTGTAAATCCACCTTCTTTCAAGAACTTGACGGCTTCTTTTTCAGTTTTCAGACCGAAGGAACGTAACACATTCTCTTCGATCACCACGGAAGAAATATCATCCGCACCACTTGTAAGCGCCAACTGACCCACACCTTTTCCGAGAACCATCACAGAAGTTTCAATATGTTTAATATTGTCTAAGAAGATCCTGCAAATCCCAAGGACTTTCAGATATTCTTGTGTAGAAACTGCTCTTACTTTAAATCTTTTTGTTTGTGGTTGGAATGTCCAAGGAATAAAGGAAAGAAATCCTCCAGTCCTATCCTGAAGATTGCGAACTACTGTAAGATGTTCTATGACTTCTTCTTTGGTTTCTTCTGAACCAAAAACAATATTTGCACTTCCGAGCAGCCCTGCTTCATGACAGGTTTCCATTGCACGAACCCATTCTTCAGTAGTGGCTTTTTTAGGAGAGATGATGTTTCTCATTCTATCCGTTAAAATTTCGGCGCCTGCTCCAGGAACAGAATCCAAACCGACTGATTTCAAGATTTGTAAAACTTCGAATAAAGATTTGCCTGTGATTTTTTCTAAATTGATAATTTCTACAGGAGAGAATGCACGAATATGCATGTCAGGGTATTTGGATTTTACAGTGGAGATCACATCCAAATAATAATCGAAAGGGAGATCTGGATAAACTCCACCTTGCAAAAACATTTGGTCCGCTCCTTCCGAAACGGCATAATCCATTTTTTCTAATATTTCTTCTTTAGAAAGTACGTAACCTTTTCCATTCCCAATCTCGTCCATGAAAGAACAAAAATTGCATTCAACATTACAATAATTAGTGTAGTTCACTACTCTGAACATTGTGTAACTTGCACTAGTGTGAGGGAGAACTCTCTCCCTCAAGGCTCTAGCAGTTGCCATAATTTTAAGATGATCTCCAGACTCGTACAACTCCAACGCTTCCGCAGGAGAAATACGTTCTCCGTCTAAGGCTTTTTCTAATATAGAATCTGTGGAATGATTTGGGAATATTTGGCTCATCTGGATGGAAAGTTTTCTTCCTTAACTTTTTCAAAGTTTTCTATTTCTTCAAAAATGCACGTCCTTTTTAAATCACATTCTTATTTATTGCGATTGAGTCGCAGTTAAATATGTACACGATTTAAAAGAAGAAGGGACCGGATCTTTTCTAAATATGTAGGAATTCCTACAAAGAGACTAAGTATCTTTTTTCCTGGACAGGGCGCCTCCTAATCAGTAGCCTGCTATGAAAGACCATCCAAATACAAAGGGTAACCTGAAAAACTATGGCTATTTCTCAAATCGCCTTCCACGTGATCTTCACGGCTCTATTTATCGTAGCAAATGTTGTATTCGTTCGTGCCATTCTCTACAGATTAAATCTTGTATTTAATGCTAGAAAGGCAAACGGAACTGAAAACTTCCTGGAACATAAAAACTGGGGATTCCGGATCAAAAGTTTCGTATTAAACGTAATCTTACAAAAAAAGAACTTTAAAGAACCAGTACGCGGTATCATGCACGCATTCGTATTTTACGGATTCGTCACTTACTTACTGCATACTACCAGTCAGTTTATCTCCGGTGTATTTGGATATGCGTTGGATGATCCTTACAAATTCACCTTAGTTGGAAGTTTATTCGGAGAAACTGCGAACCATTATTATGAAGCTGCTCTTCAAGTAGTTTCCATTTTGGTATTAGTAGGACTCGGCTTCTTTGCATGGAGACGTTGGATCCAAAAAGCAAAAGGATTAGATGTTCATTCTCCAGCTTCTGCAATCGTAATCTCAATGATCTCCATACTCATGGTCTCTACCCTATTGGGAGAAGGTGCAAGAGCAGTTGGAGCAGATTACGCTAACCCATTCCATGATGCGGCTCCAATCGCTAGCGCAATCGGATCCTTTTGGGAATTGATCGGTATAGAATATTCTTCCGCTGATCTAGTTTTCCAAATCATGTGGTGGACACATATTCTTTCAGTGTTCGCGTTCATGTTGTATGTTCCAACATCCAAACACGCACACTTGATCTTCGCGCCATTTAACTATTTCTTACAATCAGATACTCCTAAGGGTGCTCTTTCTAAATTAAATCTGGAAGATGAGACTGCTGTTTGGGGTGTTACAAGAACGGAAGACTTCCCTTGGCCAAACCTTTTAGACGGACTTTCTTGTATTGAGTGTGGTCGCTGCCAAGTGCAATGTCCTGCAAACAGAACAGGTAAAGTTCTAAATCCTAAAGCGATCATCGTGGAATTAAAACACGCGCTTATGGATAAAATGCCAGAAGTTGTAAAGATCAGAGAAACGAATCCAGAAGGAGCTGCAGATGCAGTTGCTGCATTAGATACTTCTGTGATCGGAAAATATGAAGGACTTTCAGAAGAAGCTCTTTGGGGATGTACTACTTGTTACGCTTGCGTAGAAGCTTGTCCTGTTGGAAACAACCAAGTGAACGCAATCATGGAAATGAGAAGACACTTAGTACTTGTTGATTCTAACTTCCCTGCTGAATTACAAGGTGCATTCGTAAACATGGAAAACAACTCCAACCCTTGGGGAGTTGCTGCGCACTCCAGAGCGGATTGGGCAGAAGGTCTTGGCGTTAAAACCATGGCAGAAGATTCCAATGTGGATGTTCTATACTGGGTAGGCTGCGCTGGAGCTTTTGATGATCGTAACAAAAGGATCGCTCAGTCCTTCGTTAAGATCATGCAAAAAGCAGATGTTAAGTTCGGTATCTTAGGAACTGAAGAAGGATGTTCCGGAGATTCTGCTCGTAGAGGTGGTAACGAATACCTCTACCAAACATTAGCACAATCTAATGTGGATACAATGAACGGATACAATGTGAAAAAGGTTGTAACGGCTTGTCCTCACTGCTATAACACAATCAAAAATGAATATCCTCAGTTCGGTGGAAACTTCGAAGTAATTCACCACTCTGAATTCATCAATGAACTTTCTAAAGAAGGAAAGATCGATGTAGGCGTTGCAGAAGATGCAAATGCTGGAAAGTATACCTACCACGACTCCTGCTATATCGGTAGATATAACGACAACTACGAGAATCCAAGAGACCTGGTTAAAAAGGTTTCCGGTGGAAAACTCGCAGAAGCTTCTGACCACCACTCCAAAGGACTTTGCTGCGGTGCAGGTGGAGCTCAGATGTGGATGGAAGAGCATGGCGAAAGGGTCAACGTTAAGAGATCCAATCAGCTTCTGGATACCGGGGCGACTACGATCGCAACCGCTTGTCCTTTCTGTATCACTATGATCACAGACGGAGTAAAACAAGAAGGAAAGATCGAAGAAGTAAAAGTAAAAGATATCGCGGAACTAGTCGCGGAAAACTTAAAATAAGAAGAAGTTTAATATCTTTGAATGGAAGCCTCGGCAGTAATGTCGGGGCTTTTTTATTTTAAGGAAGATCGTTCTGTAATCGGTGGATTTGCGGTGTTGGAGTTCCTATATCAGATGAAACGCTCGCAAAGGCAAAAAAATAGCGGAATGTTTCCATCCCGCCCTGAATCATCTGGTGCAAATACATTATATACGACGGCGCAAATATACGCCACACTACAGGAAATTATTTATTTTCTTTAGAAATAAATTTCGGGATCAAAAACTAGACTAAAAGGATTAGATATCCCTATTGATTCCCTGCATTTTCCTGTAATTTTTTCACAAACTTCTCATATAGTTTGTTCTCGGTATCTAACAATGTTTGCTGTCCGTTGTAAATGGAGTATGCTCTTTAAAAGTGGATTCCAATAGGATCTCTCCAGTTTCGATATCCACCCCTTTTAGGATAATTTCTGCTGGTAAATGTTTGCGAAGTATAGGTTTTGCAACTGGGCAAATAAAGGAATCTTAGAAGAAAGCCAGAAACGTATATTAAACCTTGGGTGCTTTTTCTATATTTTCTTCTTCAACAGCCAGGATAGCCAAAGTATTCCCATCATTGTCTAAAAATTCAATTTCATATGCAACACGAGGATCATGATAAACAAAAACAATCGTTCCAATAGCTCCTGCAGGAATCGAATCTATACTTCGTTTTAATCTTACAATTTCATGCTCTTTAAAAGGTGACATTAAAAATCCAATAGCCTTCAGTTAGTCTATAATTCCAACAATTTACGTATATTTCCTTACTTCCCCAGTGGCACGAAGTAAGAACCTATAAACTTCCCAGACATCTCGTAGCCTTTCTTTCCCACCTAAAACTTTCACCTCAATTCGACTACCGTCTTTTCTTTCAATTGAAATAGATTCGGCGACTTCCTTTTGTTCTATAACTTTTAAATTTAAAATTTCATTATATTCAATATATTCAGATTTTTCTTCTGATTGAATAATATACATTCCCAAATCAGTGAACAAGATTGAATCTTCAAAATAAGATGAGGAGTTTAAATAAATTCCTAAAATTTCATTCTGAGCGATCTTATGAAGACTTGAAGGCACTTCCGAATGAAAATCATTTAGTTTTTCTAAGATACGATATGATAGTTGTTGTATCTTATTTTTCATCGAATGGGTAGATTAAAAATTTCTCTGATTTTCACTTAATTCAGCAAGTTGATGAAGTAAAGTTGCTAATATTGAAAAGACAGGAAAAGGAAAGAGCATTCTTATTCTTTCTCCGTTTCTTAAAAATAACTCAATATCCATATCTTTGTTTTTAGCATCTGGTCCAAGTTGAGAGATCTCTCTTAATGAAGCAAACTCTACTTTTGAGATATCTTTGAAAAATATTTTTTGCCCGCCCCATTCTAATCCCCGGACTCCTAGATAAAATGTTTCTCCTCTATGCTCGTAATAATACAAACATATACCTAATTCATTTTCTCTATTTGAACAAATTTCGCCGTACCCGAATTTCACAAGATTTTGAACAGCTCTTTCAATTCGCTTCTGAATCGATTCATCCATTTGAGAATTCATCAGCCTCCGCGTCTTAGTAGCAATTAAATTCTACCCGAAACATTTCCATAATAGTTTTCGAGAAATCAAATATAAATCCTTCAGAGACACGGCATAAATCTACTCCTTCAACTAATGAGACCGATTCTGCAAGTTGCCATACTGATTCTATATTGTAGCTTGAATTGATAAGTTTGAACTTTATTATTGTGCCGTTAAAATCCATTGACTCATAGATAAAATCCTCAATGTAACCTTGCTTAAACTTTACAATCCATTGTTTTAAAGATAATGCAAATTCTAAGAGCAAAATTCCGCTATAATCAAAAAGAACAATATCATCAACTATTATGCGTAGGCTTCCTTCTAAATAAGCCATGGGATTTTCATTTATCTTATCCCGTAGTGATTCATTTATTTCAAATTGAAAGATCATCATTGATGTAATTATTTTACAGGGAAGGCATTAGCCACCTTTCAATCTAACTTCAGAATGATTCTGATCGACTGCTTGCTCGATTATTAAAGAAGACTTTTAAAGTTTTTGTTCTCTGAGGATTAAAGGTAAACCGCAACATATCAAGTCTAATTCGACTACGATGAAAAACTAAAATTCTCCACAATTCTGCGACTCCACGCCTTTGCGTGAAAAACCCTTGTGTCCTCTTTGCGAACCCTTGCGCCTCAGTATTCCTGATTTAACTCAGAAACATCTTGCGTAGGATAATCCAGAAGTCTGATCTCAGGATTTTTCTTTTGGAAATAACCCTTCTCCCATTCAGAATCGAATAGAAGAGCAGCTCTACCCAAACTATCAGTCACAAGATTGGAACCCACAGGAACCTTTGGGATATCTTCTTCAAGCAACCAGCAAGAAACTTGGTAAGGAAGAATATTAATATTCGTAGGAGCAGAATACTCGTCTTGGAGCCTTCTTCTAAATACCTCGAACTGCAACTGGCCCATTGCACCTATCACAGGCAATCCACCACCCACAGTTTGAGAAGTGAATAAGTGAAGGATGCCCTCTTCTGCCAATTGTTCTATTCCCTTTCTGAAACTTTTGAGAGCTCCTGTTTCTACACAGGAAAGAGTAGCAAAAATTTCAGGAGCAAATACTGGAAGTGGTTTTAGATCGGGAACTTTGCCAGTCGCCAATATATCTCCGATAGAATAAGTGCCCGGGTTCACAAGACCTATAATATCTCCAGGATAAGCCTCATCCACAGTGTTTCTGTCTTGGCCAAAAAATGCAAAAGAAGAAGAAAGTTTTACAGCTTTTCCGAGTCTTCCGTGATTCACGTTAAGTCCTCTTTCGAACTTACCTGAACATACTCTTAAGAATGCGATCCTATCTCTATGGGCCTTGTTCATATTGGCTTGCACCTTGAATACGAATCCACTGAAAGGAGTGGTGATCGGATCCAAACGATCTCCATTCTTCAATGGAAAATATAAAGGAGGAGGAGCGATCTGTAAAAAATGGTCCAAGAATAATTGGATCCCGAAGTTATTCACTGCCGATCCGAAAAATACAGGTGTGATCTTAGAATCTATAAATTCATCTAAAGAGAATGCAGCGATCCCTTCTTCTACGAGTTCTACTTCTTCCCTAAATTGTTTTAAGACCCAGTCCTCAAACATTGAGTCGAGATTTGTATCTTCTATCCCTGAACTTTGGAATGCAGACTTTTGGGAACCACCTGGAGTTTTATCATAAGTGTAGATCTTTTTATCCACACGATTATAAACTCCACTGAAATCCACTCCAGTACCAATAGGCCATACCATCGGGATCGCAGTGATACCTAAAACTTTTTCGATCTCATCCAAGAGCTCGAACATTTTTTTAGTGGGGCGGTCCATCTTGTTTACGAATGTAACAATCGGGATCCCGCGGTCCCTACAGACTTTAAATAATTTAATTGTTTGGGGCTCTACTCCTCTTCCTGCATCTAACACCATCACTGCGGTGTCGGCTGCGATCAAAGTGCGGTACGTATCTTCGGAGAAGTCTTCGTGACCTGGAGTATCTAATAAATTTAATACATGATTTTTATATTCGAATTGTAGCGCTGCAGAAGTGATTGAGATCCCCTTCTCTTTTTCCATCTCCATCCAGTCGGAAGTGGCTGCCTTACGATTTTTACGCGCCTTTACTGCGCCCGCAAGCTGGATAGCGCCTCCGTACAATAGAAGTTTTTCGGTAAGGGTAGTCTTACCCGCATCCGGATGGGCTATGATTGCGAAGGTTCTCCTACGTTTGGTTTCCTCTTCTATTATATTCTGGCCAATAGCGCTTTCCGACACGGTTCCCCTCTCTATTAGGAAACGTTTTTGGAACGATGGCCCTTGTCAGCATGAAAACAGAGCTTAATTCTTCACGGATTCGTATTCCTTCGGTAAAACCAGCGTAACCAAAAGGTCTTAATCTTCCCGCCGAATCCATTTCTTATGAAGAAACTGGATCACGCTTTTTTCCCCGGAAAACACTTAGGGAGGGAGATTCATATCCCTCCCCCTTTTCCTTCCCTACCTATAAGAGTTTTGAGATTGTCGAATCTAACGACGCTGATTTTCTAGACTGTAATAGTTTACCGGTCTATGGAAGCACCTAAAATCAAACATCTTATCTCTTGGCAGGATTGGTCGGACGCAGAAGTCCTGGACCTTCTACAATTTGCTGTCCATGTGAAAAATCATAGGGCCAATTATCTGGGACATATGACCGGCAGGACTCTTGCTATGCTCTTCCAAAAGACTAGCACTCGTACAAGAGTTTCTTTTGAAGTGGCAATGACTGAGATGGGAGGACATGCAATCTATTTGGATTGGATGACTTCTAACTTTCTTCTTTCCGACATTGACCTCGAAGCTGAATATCTTTCCAGAAACGTTTCAGTCATCATGGCTCGGATGAGAAAACATGAGGAACTTTTACAGCTCAAATCAGGTTCACAGGTTCCAGTCATCAATGGATGTTGTAATAAATTCCATCCCTGCCAATCTCTTGCGGATATTCTCACGATCGTGATGGACAACCCGAAACCTCTGAAAGAGTTAAAGCTCACCTATATTGGTGTGCATAATAACGTAGTAAATTCTCTTATAGGGATCACTTCTGCTTTGGGTATGGAACTTACTCTTCTCACCCCGATTGCTGAGACTGAAAACATAGATCAAGACACTGTGGAAAGGGCTAAAAAGAAGGGCACGATCCAATGGGAGACTGATCTGATCCGTTCCGTAAAAAATGCGGACTATATTTATACGGATACCTGGGTAGATATGGAGTTCTTCAACGATCCTTCTTTCGCTGATAAGAAGAAGGAACGTATGAACCTGATGATGCCTTTCCAGATCAATGAGGCATTACTCAAAGAGACCAAGGCAAAGGTTATGCATGATATGCCTATCCACTCAGGTTACGAAATAACTAGAGAAGTAGTCAGAAGTCCTAGATCTATTATCTTCCAACAGGCGGAGAACCGCTTGGATGCACAAAAAGCGGTCATTCTACAACTCTTAGAAGCTTAGGTCTTTCCTCCAAAAATCCGTTGCCTGGAAGGCCTTTCCTGAAAACCCTGTTCTAAGACAGCCGAGCTAGGCTAAAATCGCAAAAACTTAAAAGGTACTTGTATGTCCAAATTACCACATCCTAAGGATGCATTATTCGAAGGAGAAAAACCTTTCCCTATCATCCCGGCCTGCGAACATTTTGCCGGATCCGAAAAACTGATCACTAAAGCTCTAGAGTTACAAAACAAACTCGGCGGTCTTTTCGACATCACCATGGACTGCGAAGATGGTGCTCAAACCGGAAAAGAAAAAGAACACGCGGAAATGATCGTCCGTATCCAAAACTCCGAACTCAATAAACATAATATGAGCGGTGTTAGGATCCACGATTATACTAATGCATTCTGGAAACAAGACGTAGACATTATCGTTCCGGGTGCAGGAAACAAGATCGCATACATCACAATTCCTAAACCTACAAAAGCTTCCCAAGTGGAAGAAATGATCACTTATATCCAAGGTGCTGCTAAAAAAGCAGGGATCACTAGAGAGATCCCAATCCACGTATTGATCGAAACTCACGGAGCACTTGCTGATGTAGATAAGATCGCTGCTCTTCCTTGGATGCAAGTCGTCGATTTCGGTCTAATGGACTTCATCTCAGGACACCATGGAGCAATCCCAGCTTCTTGTATGAAAAGCCCAGGGCAATTCGATCACGAATTATTAAGAAGAGCAAAAGCTTCTTGTGTGGCTGCATCTCTCGCTCACGGAGTAATCCCAGCTCATAACGTTACTCTTGACCTTAAAAACCAATACCAAACTTATAAAGATGCAAAAAGAGCTCATGATGAGTTCGGATTCCTTCGTATGTGGTCCATCTATCCAACTCAGATCCAAGCAATCTTAGATGCGATGGCTCCAGACTATAGCGAAGTCCAAACTTCTGCAGCTATTCTTATAAAAGCACAAGATGCAGAATGGGGACCAATCCAACACGATGGAGATCTTCATGACAGAGCAACTTACCGTTACTTCTGGGAAGTTCTTCAAAAAGCAAAACTTACCGGTATCGCAATCCCAGAAGAAGCTTCAAAAAGATTCTTCTAATCTTGTAACCAAGCTTCAAAATGAAAAAGCCGCAGAATCTGCGGCTTTTTTTTATTCCTTCGAAGAATGGTGACTCTGGTTGCAATGTTGGAATTCCTACATCCAGTTCCGTTCTATAGATAATCTTACTTATTAAACTTCTCGTTTAATTTTCCGATTAATTCGGATAAACTTCTTTCTAGATACTCCCAACCCTTTTTGTTCATGGGTTCCAAAGGCATTTTTTTCTGTAATTGTTTGAAACGATCAAATGACTCTCTTGCGAATTCCAAAAATCTACGAGGAGTGATTCCTAATCTGTCGAATTGGCTTTCATTACGATTGAAAAGTTCGGCGACCTTGTCTCCATATTCTCCTTCCAGAAAATAATATCTAAGATCAGAAAGGGATTCGTCTATAGCCTTAAAAATTTTAGAGCCTGGCCCATCTTCCTTTCTTGGATCGGATTCAGAGCCGACTTTATCGGATCCTACTATCCTGGCTGCTTTTGCTTTTTCGTTAAGGGCGATCTTTTGTAATTTCTCCCTCATAAGAACGTCGGGGAGAATTGTTTTCTTTTTATCCGCCAATTTTACTGAGGTCCTCAAAGCCGATTGTCCGAATTTTCGGACGGAAACTATTCTATGGACGTATTCGATTTATGTCCAGAAATTTCCGCCCTATACTTGTTATAACAAGATAGACGAAAAAGTTCTCATAAATTCTTTCAAAGCCCGGGGTTATCTTTTTTTAATTTTCTTAATTCGCAATTCTGGAGCCATTCACAACGAAGACAAAACATATCCTCTGGATTATAGTCCGAGGGAGGACATAGATTCGTATTCTCGGCTTGTATAGGAGAGAGAATATCTTCCTTCTCCTTTGGGTCCGAAATTCCATATAGCTTGCTTAAGAGTTCTCTATTTTTCCGGACCTGTGTCTCAAAAGGGTCTTCCAAATTTTTAGGACGAACGATTACCCTTTCCTGATTTTCCTTAGGCTTTTCCCATCTTCTTACAAAAATTGGAGTTCTAGTTTTTCCTCCGAATTTCTGTAAGCCAAGAAGACTGACTAGACCGAATACTGCTCCACCCAAATGCCCGGAGTTACTCATCATCCCAAAAAGACTTTGAGACATGACACCACTGGAATGGAATTGAAGAAGGTAATAAGCATCTACTGAAAATCCAACACCAATCAAAACCCAAGGAGCAAATTTTGCTCTCACAGGAGGAAATACAAATCTTGCTTCAGGGAACATTAAGCTGAATGCAGCAAGCACTCCGAAAACTCCCCCACTTGCACCTACAGTAGCAGAATGATAACTATCCCAAATAGAATTTTCAGGAACGAGTCCTGTCTTCCAACCTATATAAGAAAAAGACAAAACAAAAAGTCCCCCACCTAGTTGGGAGAGAAGATACACACTTAAAAATTTCCAACCGCCGATATATCTGCAGAGCCAGAAACCAACTGTGAATAGTCCGAACATATTCATCCCAATATGAATGAGAGAAGAGAAAAAATCTCCACCAACTACGTGCAAGAATCCATAAGTGAATACCTGCCAGTACATTTTCTTTTCAATGACTAGGCTTGGGTTTAATCCGAAGAAGTAAGTAATAATTCCTCGTCCACCTTCCATCATCAGAAGTGCCCAGACGAAAATATTGAAGAATAATACCAGATTCAGTGGATGAACTAGCGAGAATCCGAAAAGCTTCGGACCTGAGGTCGGATTTCTCTTTGCCATTATGTAAGGATTAAAGGTACTGGTATCCTAGTCAAGTAGGCAAAGCCGGGGCGGGATCTGCCCCGGTTCGTCCTCATCCGCCGGGGAGTCGGTGGATGATTTCAATCACAGTTTTATCATCGAAAAAACGAAAGGCCTGCTTTAGCCCCGGAGAGTAAAAAAATGAAAAAAGAGAACTTAAGGCCGATTTTTTGGGAAAAAGAAGGACTCAAACTTTTAGACCAAAGACAAATCCCCGGCAAGAAAGAATGGTTCACTGCTAAAAACTCCGAGGACGCAATTTTCGCCATCAAAGAAATGGTGGTTCGAGGAGCTCCTGCAATCGCCATTACCGGATTATTCGGAGCGGTTCTAGAATTAAAAAAGTTTTCTAAAAAACCGGATTACCAAGAATTCCAAACTCTACTTTCTAAAATCCTGGAATCTAGACCCACTGCAGTAAATCTTCGTAGAGCATTCGAAGAATTATCTTCTATTTTTCCGAAAGACAAATATGATACGGTTTCGTTGTCGGAACTCCAACAGAAATCGGAAGAATTCGCGATCCATGTTTTCGAAGAAGATATCAGAAACAATTTAGCATTAGCGAAGAATGGAGTGGGACTTTTTCCTTCTTCTCCTTCTAAACTAAAAATTATCACTCATTGTAATACAGGCGCACTTGCAACCGCAGGTCACGGAACTGCATTAGGAGTAATCCGTTCCCTAAAAGAAGCAGGACATGATCTTATTGTATATGCAGACGAGACCCGTCCTTATTTACAAGGCGCAAGACTTACCGCCTGGGAACTAATGGAAGAAGGGATCGAAAATTATCTGATGACAGACAGTATGGCCGGCTGGCTCATGTCCTCTCAAAAGATAGACGCAGTTATTGTAGGTGTAGATAGAGTTGCAGCTAATGGTGATTCTGCGAATAAGATTGGAACTTATCCGTTGGCAGTTTTAGCAAAACACCATGGGATCCCATTTTATATTGCGGCCACGGAAAAAAGTTTTGATTTTAAGATCACGGACGGTTCTCAAATCCCAATCGAAATGAGAACACAAGACGAGGTGACTCGTTTAAACTTCTTAAAAAATGAAAAGGGAGAAGCAATTCTTGCAGAAGGTGTAATTGCCCCAGTAGGAGTAAAAGCACTCAATCCTTCTTTTGATGTAACTCCTGCAAGCCTTATCAAAGCATTTATCACGGAGAAAGGAATTGTTCCTCCGGATAAGATCAAAGAGTTTTTTGGCTGATTATTTCTGAGGTTTGATAGCAACCATGGCAGCCTTGTCCTGCCCTGGTTGGAAACGCATCATAAATGCAGACTGGAATTTTTCAACCTTCTCCACCTGCCTTCGATACTTGATGATACTTCCCTTATAAGAACCTTTACGAACTACAATCTGTACTTCCCCTGGATTAAACCTGGAAGATTTTAAAACTTCCAACTTTTGTTTCACGAGTTCTATAAACTTGTTCTGTTTATTATATTCTTCAAAGACCTGACGATACCCTTCTTTTTTATCCTCAGGGATCTGGCCTCTGGACCTTTGGACCATCTGTTTAATCTGTTGGACCTTAGGAAGGATCTTCTCTATTTCTTTTTCTGCGACTTGAAGACGTTTAGTTAGATCTTGGAAAGTTTTTTCATTCCTAAAATGAAATCCGAGCTCCACAGTTACATCTAGCTCCGCCTGAGAACCCAAAGTTGCGCAGGTCAAACCCATATAAGTAGAAACTGTAGAAGATACTAAGTTCCCACTGGAACCATTCAGGATCACATTTCCTAAAGAGTGGATCTTTGAGTTTAGAATAAAACCTTCGACAATGACGTCTCCATCTACTTCTATCTCTGCGTTTTCAATAAACTTAGCATAAAGATGTCCGCCGATCTTGATTACATTCTTTCCATCACCCTTGATCCCGCCGCTCACCTCTAAGTCACGAGCAATTATTAAGTCGGAAGTCTCCACATTTCCTTTTACCATCAAGTTCCCTTGGGTCTTGATAGAAGTAGCAGCTTCGACATCTCCTTTTACGAGAACGTTTCCGTCATAATTGATGTTTCCAGTTCCGAGTCCAACATTAGAATCGATCTGCAATTCTTGGGAAACAGTGATAGAAGTTTCGGTAGAGAAAATTGCACCGTTGCAGGTAGCAAAATATTCTACCAAAGGTTTGTTCTCTTGGACGAGACCCTTCTCTTGAACATTTTTACCTATAGTAAGTTTAGGTCTTCTGATGGGAGGAGGAGCGATCGGTTTTCCGAAAACATCCATTCCTGGTTTACCTGGGATCCCTTCGAATAGGGTCGCAAGTTTCTCCCCTGCTTTTACATAAATATATCTTTCGATATTTCTGTAATCGGCGTGGCCATCCTCACCGATCTTGACCCTTTGCGCTTGGGGATGATAGAATTTTACCCAACCGTCCTCTCCTCTAACAGGAGGAAACCCTTGGGCAACCACAAATGAAATTGGGGAAAAATCCATCCGAGAAGTGGATGATTGTAGTTGTTTTAATGCGCCGTAGATATTGTCCCCGATGATACGATCTTGGGAAATATCCTTATTATGAAGATATTCTATAACGATGCTAGTGGAAAGAGCCCTGCCCTTGATCATCCCTGGACGAATAGTTAGATCGGCGCCCAGATTATCCGAACTGATCTTTAGAGAGAATACACTCTCCCAACTTGTCTCTTGATCTGATACACCCGAAGTTTGCTCTGTACTCACAACCATACTACCTAGCTAACAATTCAATAAGAAGTTTCCTCCGCCTTTTTTTATCACGGAAGAAATCCTTTCTCGAAACCTTCTGAAAGATCCGAAAAAGATCGTATTTGAACCTGCGAGGTTATTCCTTTTCGCGTTTTTAACGACAGACCACTATAACCTTTTGCTCCGAATATACAAGAGTCCGGAGCCCAAAAAAAAGACACAAGGGGCCTATCTCTAAGGACGGAATATTTTCAGAAAATATAACGTAAACAATATTAGAGACCAGAATTTTTTAGAAAAAATCCCCATAGTCCGGCAAGCTTTGGGATCTCACCTAATTGAGTATAGAAAGGAAGATGGTCCCCATGTGTGATCAATTTGGACCTTAAGATCACCTTCCATTCTTCCTTTCCATTCCCCAAAGAATCGAATAATTGCTCTGATTCGTCAGGAGAGATAACTGGATCGTCTGATCCATGCAATAAAGCAATAGGTGCCTTCCAATCGGCAAGGAAGTTCTTAGGAGAATTGCGCAGAATGAAGTTAGGCGGCAGTACGGATAGAATAGGCTCTACTAAGCTCATCCTAAATCCTGGATCGGATTGAACTGAGTATACAAAATCCTTTTCCTTCTGGTTTAGTTTTTTCAGAAGTTTAGGAGACTTCTCCTCTTCCCCCGTTCTTTTTAATCCATTATCTAAGGCGGCTTCAAAATAGAACTCTTCTAATTTGGAAAGTTTGGGCCTAAGCTTAGAAATATAATTATAAAGTAAAACATGAACCGCATAAGGATCCACTTGGTAATTGGATAGAATGAAAGGAAGAGTATCCGCGAAGTCAGAATATGTTCCAACAAGTAGAGCAGATTTTAGATTTTTCTGTTCTTCCTTGCCGGACAATGCCACCATCCCCATCCCAGCGGAGAAGCTTGCAGATAAGAATGAGATCGCCTGACCTTCTCTCTTAACGATCTCTTGGAATAAGGATTTGATATTCGGAACAGTATCAACTGAGATCTCGAGTCCCTTAACTTCTGTAAGTTCAGGAAGATATACAGTGGCTCCAGAATTTTTCAGATGTTTTGCAAGTGTTAGAATCCGGGGATCATCAATCCCTCGATTACTCATCCCGTGCTGTAAATAGATGACAGGAGAATTTTTAGGACCTGGAAAAATTTTGGTCCTGAAGGAAGACTTCTTAGAAACTTTTAAATTTTCCTCTCTGATTTCTGAATCAGGAGAATCTATCATGTCTGCGTATTTGAGTAAGAATGGGAGTCCCTGGAAAGAGTATTGGATCATGCTAAAGAAAGCCTTTTTATATATATTAATATTTTTGCATCAGAAGAACGAGATAGATCCTGCCCAAATATTCTTTGGCATCCTCGTCTTTTAAAAAATATATCAAAATGTACTGTCTTAAATTTTCCAGATCGATCGGGACCAATTTATTATTCAAATTTTCAGGAGGAAGAATATCTATTTGGAATCTTCCCAATTTCATTTCAGAGATAAGTTCGGCGCAAATTTGGTTGGCAAACTCCAACATGATAGAAGCAGCATGACTTCGGATTGTAGGATCTATATGAAAGGATCTGGCGATCTTAGGTAAAAGTTTCAGTTTAGTATAACCGTCCATTGCAAGAAAAAGCCTTCCCTCAGCTTCTCCTTGGAACTCCACAGCGGTACAATTTTCGTAACATAGACCTTCGTTTTTAGAAGGACCAAATGCTTCGCGTACAGCATGGACCCCCAGGTTCTTTTCCAAAAACTCAGGAAAGATCTGGGAAATTGTAAGTATGAATTTTTCATCCAATAAAGGATCTATGTTCAAAGACATACTAATCGGTTCGGTCCCTCTTCTTTAGAAGAATGTAATGCTTTTTTGGCTCTTGGTTCCCATTCCGAGTCTTCTTTTCTGACCCGAACAGATGCACCTATATTCAGCCTAGTCTTATCCGGGCCTAAAAATTCCATAAGTCCGGAAAGTGAGTTTTGGAATTTTATCCAATCTTCCGCATTAAAGAAGGTAGCTAATCGGTTTTTTCGGATACGATAGATGGGAGAATTTTCTCCAAATCTAGATTTCCACCAATTGCCTAAACTTCTAAAATCGGAAACCAAATCTCCGTCTGACTCGAATTCCATAAAGACCAGAATTTTGGTATCTGCTCCCTCGTATTTCTCCCTTTCTAAATGTTGGGAAAACACTGGGTAGGAACTCCAACCTGTCTCTCCGTCCTGGGATTCTCCGGCAAGTACCAGTCCTTCTACAAGTTTATCTAACCTAAAAGAAATTTCATCAAGGGAAAATTCGGAAGGGGAAGAAGAAGTTTGTCTGACTTCTCCCAAGGAAAAGGAATCCCATTCCAATTTCCAAACGATTGCTCCCTCTTTTGGTTCTGAGGCCCTATTTCTTTCAGATGGATATACTGAAATACTTCCGGTCTTACTCGCTACAATTTGTAAATCACCTTTAGAATCATGGAGTAGGACTTCCCAATATTCTTCTCCAACACGGATAGAATCTAAGAATGATTTCACTGCCTCATACGTTTTTCCTCGAACTGGAAAATAGAAGGACTGGAATGGAATTGTTTCCTTGGGAATATCTTCTTTGAAAATGTATGAGGGCAAATCTTGGGAGATGCTAGGAACACCTTCCTCAGAAATATTCGGGCCGGCGGTTACCGTTTTTTGGACTTCGGAAACTTCTTCTTTTGAAATGGATTGGAAAAATGGAATATCTGATTCAGTTCCATCCTCCTCTTTTCTATCCATTGTAGTATGAACTACGTAACCAAAAAGGGAAAGAAGACAGAAAGAGATTCCACCCAAGGCCAAAACTTCCCCATCGATCCAGGTAGAAAGAGAAGTAGAAGCCATTGGAAAAACTTCTGAAATTGGAAAAAATTCGAGGAAAAATTGCATTTTGTAAACTTCGGTTCCGTTACTATATGTAACGGGTTTTCCCCGGTCCGGCTCAAACGATTTTTCTATGAAACTCTACTCGGAACTGGCAGAATATTACTTCGATATTGAAAAGAACGCTCGAAAATTCGAGATGGAAACCCAATTTATAGACAGGCTTTTCCGAAAACACAGGGTCCGAAATATTTTGGATCTGGGTTGTGGAACTGGAGAGCATGTCACCCATTTCCAAAGCCTTGGATATAAATCCAGAGGAATAGATTCCTCCATCAAAATGATAGAGGTCGCCAAGAAAAGATACTCCCATTGTAAATTCGAAGTGGGAGCAATGCAATCCTATAAGTCCCAGGAAAAATGGGACGCAATCATCAGCCTATTCGGTTCCTTTAATTATTTATTATCTAATGAAGAAGTAGAAGCAGCTCTCAAAAATTTGGAGCTGAATCTGAAACCTGCTGGTATCGCAGTTTTAGAAGTTTGGAATGCAGAACCTCTTCGCAAGATCAAAAGAAAAGCAATCGGCCCAGTTGCTCAGATCAAAGCCAAAAATACTACCATACAAAGAAACAGAGGATTTCGTTTAGTCAGAGCGGACCAATCCACAGTAGTAGAAGTAAATTATATCTATAACCTAAACGCAAAAGAGATCAAAGACAAACATTTGATGAGAGCTTACTTTCTGGTGGAATTCCAAAGAATGCTCGCAAAACACAGGATGGAAATCCTACAAGTTTACTCAAACTATAATGAAGTAAAATTCAAAAGTAACGCGAGTAGAATGATCTTAGTTCTAAAGAAAAAGAGTAACTAAAAAACTTCTTCCCAGAGTCGGAATAAAAATCCAAAATTGCCATCCGGAGGAATGAGATGGCGGAAAACTACGACCTGACTGTGATCGGCGGAGGCCCTGGAGGATATGTGGCCGCCATTCGAGCTGCCCAACTCGGATTGAACGTATGTCTAGTAGAAAAAGAAAAACTAGGCGGAGTTTGTTTGAACTGGGGATGTATTCCCACAAAAGCACTTTTAGAATCCGCACATTTATTAGAGTCCATTCGCAAATCAGAATCCTTCGGCCTGAAGGTAGAAAAAGTATCTCCAGATTTCCCGAATATAATCAAACGTTCCAGAGGTGTTGCAGACACAATGTCTAACGGTGTTGAGTTCTTAATGAAGAAGAATAAGATTTCCGTAAAGAAAGGAAGCGCAGTTTTCAAAGACAAAAATACGATCTGGCTTCCCGATACTTCTAAAGAAGAGATCCAATCCGAATATTTTATTATAGCAACTGGTGCCAGACCAAAAGAATTTCCAGGACTTCCATTCGATGGAGACAAGGTATTATCCAGCAAACATGCAATGATACAAGACTCTCCTCCTAAAACTCTGGCAGTCATTGGTGCAGGAGCTATAGGAATCGAATTTGCAGACTTCTACTCTAGCATGGGAACCCAAGTCACAATCATAGAGATGCAGGACAAAATCCTTCCGTTAGAAGATCCTGAAATATCCAATCTACTCAATCGCTCTTTTGTTAAAAGAGGCATCCAAATCCTTACAAGTGTAGGAGTTTCAGAACCAAAATTGGAATCAGATGGAGTTTCTATTCTTCTAAAAGGAGAAGGGATAGCACAAGAAGGAGAAAGAAAAAAATTCGATAAGGTATTAGTTGCGATAGGAGTGACTCCAAACACGGAAGGTATTCATCTGGAAGAGATCGGAGTATTTCTTCAAAAAGGATTTATCAAGGTAGATACTAAATTTAAGAGCAAGGTCCCGAATATCTATGCAATCGGAGATTGTATAGGAGCTCCATTACTCGCTCACGTAGCTTCTACAGAAGGAGTCAAAGCGGCAGAAGCTATCTCCATCCAGAACAAAAATCCTCACGGTTTAGTTTACGAACCATTAGATTATCTTAAAATTCCGGCATGCACATACTGCCATCCGGAAGTCGCATCAGTCGGTTTAAAAGAAGAAGAAGCCAAAAAATCAGGTGTTGATGTAGTCGTAGGAAAATTCCCATTCAGAGCAAACGGTAGAGCGCAAGCCCTAGGCGAAGTAGAAGGAATGGTAAAACTAGTAGCCGACCGTAAAACCGGAGAAGTATTAGGTGCCCATCTAATCGGGCCGAACGTGACCGAAATTTTAGGAGAGATCAATTTGGGAATGGGATCCGAACTGACTCTTAAAGAAATTGCAGGAAGGATACATGCCCATCCTACACTTTCAGAATCCGTAATGGAAGCAGCGGGACAGGCTTTAGGCGAAGCGATTAATATCTAATCAGAATTAAACGGAAGCGTTTGATTCTTCCAAGGAGCCGGTGAATAGGATATCCATCTTATTCACTTTAAATTCTTTAGGAAGTTTAGAATCAATTGTTAGAAGTTCCGCGTCCAGATCATGGAATTTACCCGAGTTCTCATCGAAGAAATGGAAATGGTCATCGATATTACTGTCGAATACTGATTTACCTAAACAGGAAAATTTAAACTCTCTTAATAGACCTGCAGATACTAAAACGTTTAAAGTATTATAAACGGTCGCTAAACTCATTTTCAAAGAACGTTTATCTACCCATTCTTTTACTTCTTCTGCGGTTGGATGATCCGCTTCACAAAGTACATATTGGCAAATGGAAATCCTTTGCATTGTCGGTTGTATTGAAACCGATTTTAATCTACTCTCTATTTCGTCCGGAGTCAGGCAGTATTGTTTGTGTTTACCTAAAACAGTCATGGTCGTCGGTTCTCTCTATGGGCCTATATATCTGACGGTCCGAAAGACCCGAATATAAAGCAAAAAGTCTAGAAGATATGAATTCCTATAAGGATCTTGCAAAAAAGGAAGGATTTAGGCAATCCAAAAAAAGAAGTCCAAAAAACCAGGGAAATCATGGATTTTCCTTTGAAACTTATCGGAATCTCTATAACCTGACGAAAAATCTTTGAAAAGCAGAGAATGATGAGAAACAAATTTTTTACTACCCTACTCTTTCTCTCCCTGGTCCTAAACGTTTCCGTTTGGGCGGAAACGGGGGCATCCCCTCAAACAAATACACTGGCTCAATCCGAAACGGATACAGGCCATGGGGAACATGGGACTGGAGGCCAACACCAAGAGACTGCATCAGCTCATGGTGAGGCAGGAGACGATCTTCCTCTTTGGTCGGTCATTCCTTTCATTTTAATCCTACTCAGTATTGCACTTCTACCTCTGATCTCTCATACAACAGAGCATTGGTGGGAAAACAATAATAACAAACTTCTACTTTCCTTAGCTCTTGGAGGAGTTTCTTTCGGGATCTTAATGGCTCATAGCTGGGGTGGAAAAATTTTCCACACTATGGTATTCGATTATATTCCGTTTATCATTTTGTTAGCATCACTCTTCTATATTTCCGGCGGGATCGTCCTAAACGGAGATATAGAAGCTACCCCTGTGAATAATACGATCTTCTTGATTGTGGGAACTTTCCTAGCTTCTTTTATCGGAACGACTGGGGCTTCTATGCTTCTGATCAGACCTTTACTTAAGACCAACTCGGAAAGAAAACATGTGGTCCACACAGTGATCTTTTTCATTTTTTTGGTTTCGAATATTGGCGGTTCCTTAACTCCTCTTGGAGATCCTCCTTTATTCTTAGGTTATCTGCAGGGAGTTCCGTTCGTTTGGACATTTAAACTATTCCCTGAAATGATCATCGCTTCCGGAATTTTACTCGTGATCTATTTTATCTGGGACACGATCATGCACGGAAAAGAAACCAAGAAGGATATCCGTTACGATCATTCTCATAGACAACCGATCGGGTTAGAAGGTCAGGTAAACCTACTTTGGCTTTTAGGAGTAATCCTTTCTGTAGCTTTCTTAAACCAAAACTATATCCCTGCGATCGAAAAATATCCATTCCTTGGCTTTATCAGAGAAGCAGTTCTAATCGGGTTGATCGCTCTCTCCAAAGTAACTTCAAACCCTAAACTAAGAGAAAAGAATAAATTCACCTTAGGTCCTATCCAAGAAGTAGCTTATCTGTTCATCGGGATTTTCTTAACAATGATCCCAGCACTTCTCCTGTTAGAACATCATGGAAAAGAATTGGGAATCACAGAAAGATGGCAGTTCTTCTGGGTAACGGGTGGATTCTCAGGAGTTCTGGACAATGCTCCTACTTACTTGACATTCCTATCATTAGCCAAAGGATTATTAGGATTCTCTAATGTAACTCAGATCCTTGCTGATCCAGTGGGAGAGGAATTACTAAAAGCGATTTCTGTGGGCGCGGTATTTATGGGCGCATTGACCTATATAGGTAACGCTCCAAACTTCATGGTAAAATCAGTAGCAGAAGAGAATAAGATCAAAATGCCAAGTTTCGGAGGATATGTAGTGTATTCTTTCCTACTTTTGGTTCCTACCTTCTTACTTTTAACCTGGATATTCTTTATCTAGAACTTTTTACTTCTCCGCTTGATCACAGGCGGAGAAGTTTTACTCTTCCTTCACAGGAACAAACACAACCGAATGGATTGTTTTGGTTCCCGGAGTTCCATCTTCCGTTAATCTTTGAGTGTACATCACTTCGGCTTTAGTGCTTCTTGCAGGTTTGTACATTATGATTTGATTCACGTAATCAAATACTGAAACAGAATAATCTATCACAGTCAAAGCAGCTTGCAATGGAAGAAATCTGGACCTGCTCAAAGGTTTCATTTCGGTTTCCTGAGGAAGTGCTAGCCATTTATACATTCTAGCGGATCTTCCTATACTTTTAACATTCTCCCATTCCAGTTTTGTTTCTGGAAAAGAAGCCTGGACCTGTTTGAAATTCACTCTGACTGGAAGATTTTTCTCTTTGGATTCTCTGAGTGCAGTGGACAATTGAAGATCGAACGTGTCTTCATCTAAATATTCTATTTCATTACAGGAAGAAAATACGGTCTCGCAGATATCACCGTATCTTTTATGAACGAAGAAGATCAGATTGATCTTTCCACTTCCTGGATGATATAAAACTTTTGCGTTATAAGCACCTGTCCTCTTGAAATATACACTTCTGTAAATTCTTCGGATAAGACCCCAGCCTATCAGACCAACATCTTTTAAAATTGGAGGATCTGCGATCTCTAATCCTCGGATGGCAATATGCAGTTTTTCGACGGCGACCCTTCCATCTCTTTTAGAAATTTCTAATAGAAAATCCCTGAGATCATCCAATTCATCATCTGCGAGTTTTAGATTTTTTCCGGAAAGATCTACTAATACTTTCCCGGCATTCTCTTCTAAAAGTTTTCGGACTTCTGATTTTCCACCTTTGGAGTTTAATTCATCCAAAGTATAGCGGATACAATCTTGCTCATGACAAGAGATTTGCTCTTCGTATCTGTCGATGCCGAAATAACCTGTAGAAGGATCGGGCGCTTCTGAAAATAGAAGGCCCGGAGTGAAAAATAAACTTAGGACTAAAAGTTTAGTTAGCTTCGTCCGTATATTCCATGACCAGATACATGAGAGTTTCGGTATCTGTTGGATTGATGTATTCGTGGGGAACATCCGCTCTAAAATATACGGAATCCTTTGCATCCAGTTCTACCACCTTGTCCCCCACACGGAGGCGCAATTTTCCTTGGACCACTACAAGGTTCTCAGTTGTTCCAGCTTTATGGGCCTCTGCAACTTCGATTCCGCCTGGTTTCAGGATCAGTTCGTAAAATTCTACCCTTCTGCCTCCGATAAATGGAAACAAGGCACGACTAGAATATACCTTTGAGCTGGAATATAAGACTTTAGTATTCTCTGCTTTTAAGAGAAAAACTCCCTCGGTTCCTTTCTCTTTTAGAAGTTCACTGAAAGGAACGTTAAGACCAGTTGCGATCTTCCATAATACTGCGATTGTAGGAACACTTTTACCTTGCTCTATTTGAGAAAGCATGGCTCGGCTCACACCACAACGAGATGCCAATTTGTCTAATGAGAGTCCTTTAGTATGGCGAATTAATTTTAGGTTTTCTTTAACGACTTCTGTTATATGTTCGCTGGAGATGAGTTCTTTCCCATCCAGTTCTTCGGCGTCGGCCTGTTTCATACCTAATTCGTCCAATATAACGGAAGATGTGTCAATCCAATTTCATTCCTTTCAAAAGAGGATGATCAAATTAGAGAAGAACCAACAGAGGAGTCTATGAGGGAAACCAAGCCGAAATTCCAGGTTCCAGAACATCCGATCCATAAATGGTATGAGAAGGGGTTCCTACTCGCCGTGGAAAAACCGGCCGGGATCCCGGTCCATGCCACCTTCGATCCAAACCGTCCTAACTTGGAAGATCTTGTTAGGCAACAGGAGAAGGAGCCGGATCTAAGACTACTTCATAGATTGGACAGAGATACAAGTGGCATACTTCTATTCTGCAAAGAACCATCCAAAAACAAAGAAGCGGATTCAATCTTAGCAGATTCAGAAAAAACGTATCTGACAGTTTGCGTTGGAATTCCAACAGAGAACGAATTTAAAGTAGAATGTTTTTTAAAAGATGGAAAAGGAAAAGTAAGTTCAGTTCGTTCCGGTGGCAAAAAAGCAATCACCGATTTTACTGTTCTTTCCTATTCAAAGGAAAAGAATATCTCTTTGATTGCCGCAAAATTAGTTACAGGAAGAAGGCACCAAATCCGATTTCATCTATCTTCTATTGGAATTCCTATTTTGGGAGATGATACCTATAGTGATCCTTCTATAAAAAGTTTAGTTCCTAAACCAAAACGTTTTTTATTACATTCATATCTTCTAAAATTCAAAAATGAATTCGGAGAAGATATAAAAATTGTTTCAGAGCTTCCTGCGGAATTTCAACCTTATATACGCTTTTTTTCTGGTATACGATTCCCAGAATGAGTAAGCTGGTCCTCACTTCCAGGAGGCGAAAATGAGTGAGTCCATAGCATTGATCATAGGTGGATCAGGAGCGGCAGGCCATAGCGCAATTGAAGCGATCCGAGAATATTCCTCCAAAACAGGACAAACCTGGAAGATCTACTCCACTACTTCAGGAGAATCTGAAGTGCAAGGATCTGACAAAACAATCCCACTCATCAAATTAGAAGAACCGGAAGAAGCTATTTCGAATATTCAGAAATTCTTAAATAAAGAAAATACAAAAGTAGATTTACTTATCTATACACCTGCCAGAGGAAATTTAGGATATCCTGTTTCCGAAACACCTGACGAAGATATTATCGCCACTGCTAAATTCTGTTTAGATCCAATGCTGGATCTGGAGAAAAAGTTAAATCCAAGGATTACGGTTGGATATTCTGCGTATTATTATCTTCCCCACTTACTTACATTCTACGGTTCTTTAGCATTTATCAAAAAGAAAATGGAAGAATGGGCAGTCCAAAAACCCGACTCCAGAAAGATCATCCGCGCGGGGACTTTTTTCAGCCAAAGTGTAAGAGGGATCACGATCATTCTGCAAAGACTTGCAAAATCTTCTCCTCATCCTGATTTACAAAAATTGATGGAAGAACAAAAAGTCTCAGGCAAAAAGTTCGGAGACTTCTTCATTGATTATATCCAACAAAAGGAAAACCAAAGTTTCGGAAAAAATTTTCCATCGATCCCATACAGGATCACCGAACCAAAAGATCTGAAGACTGCTTTACTCAAAATTTTAGAAGGAGAGAAGGCACCAATCGTTTCCTTAGTAGGAGATTGGATCTGGACAGAAGATAAACTACCTGAGATGCCTGAGTATCTGAAGAATAGATAGGATTTTCACGCAAAGGCGCTAAGGGAAGAAGAAATCTCAGAAACCAAAATTATAAACCTTCTTTACTTCGCGGCTTCGCGTGATATGCAGCTATAATGATTTTGCAATAGTTTTCCAGTTTTTCACATCTTGGATAAGAGTTCCGGGAGGTGGGACCTTCTTCTTACCCCTGTCCAAAAATAGTCCGTTAGACCTTCCATGAGAAAGCATTGGGAAATCATTCTCTGAATCTCCAAATGCGATATCATATCCTTGGTTTCCATTAGCAAGATTCACCAATTCTACTTTTCCGATCCCGTAAGTGAAAGGTTCAATCAATTCGTGGCTTAAGATCCCATTCTTTTCAATGAGTCTCATACCAAGCACATTCTCTTTAGGGATTCCCCATTTTTCCGAAACTACTTGGATGACTGGCTCAGGAGAAGCAGTTACGATCCAAATTTTAGTCCCGACCTTCTCCAGTTCTTTTACGAGTTCAGACATAGGGGCAAATGCTTGGACCGCATTGGGGCTCGTATCCGACTGGTGTCTTTCCCAAACAAGTTTTGCAGTATCTTGCAAATCTTTGGTAGATCTGCCTGAAAAGATCCAAGTAGACCATCTATAAGCGATTCCGAGTCCTTCTTTCTCTATCTTGGATTCATAATATTTCCAGATCTCATCCATGAAGGCTTTGGTATCTGTTTTACGTAAGGTCTCCATTTTTTCTGTGACTTCTTGTTCAGGAAAAAAAGGAGAAAGTGATTCGATCCAAGGAAGTCCGGCTTTTAGAAGTTCGCACATAACTTCTTCTCCGAAATCACCTCGGACAAGAGTATTATCAAAATCGAATAGAACTGTTTTGAATTTCCGACCAGTCAGGTTCTCTTCTAAATAAGAAAAGATTTCGGAAGACCAGTCGGAATTAGAGAACAATGTGATTATTGTTGGATGGTTTCTTTTGCGATCGCGACTTGGGATTCTTTATCCGCTAAGAAAGGAGGAAGATAATGTTCAGGATTCAGCACCACGTTTTGGTAACGAACTTCGAAGTGAACATGAGGTCCAGTCGTGTGTCCTGTGTTACCAGAAAGCGCGAGCACCTGTCCTTTTTTAACCTTATCACCCTGCTTCACGAAAAGAAGAGAATTATGAGCGTATAATGTCTGGATCCCGTTGATCTGAGAATGCGTAAGTACTACTCTGAGTCCATACCCACCGTCTCTTTTGGAATCAGTTACTACTCCATCAGCTGCAGCGATCACTACGGAACCGTTTGGACAGGCGATGTCTACACCAGCATGAAGTGCATTCCAACGTCTTCCTAATCTGGAAGTAACTCTGGAATATTTGAAGCTTAAAGGCCAGATCAATTCTCTTGCATCAGAGGTGAAAATCTCTCTTCCTTTGTCCTCTAATAGAAGATTGCGAGTATAATTTGCGTTATAAGGGAAGAATACTGGTTCTGAGTTTTGGATTTTTCCGCTGTCGTGGATCCCGTTCAGAAGGCGAACTTCTCTTTCTGAGGTTCCGAATTTATGGTAAAGATCCTCTAAGGATTCTTTTACTTTTCCCGGAACGATCCAGATCCCTTCTCTTGATTGATAAGTTTGGATGAATTGGTTATCTACCTTTACTTCTTCCAAATATGTATTTGCGAAAGATTTCCAGGAAAGGAATATGAGTGCAGATGCGCCTACTAGCGAAAGAATAGTTTTTCTTTTCATTTGGTTCTTTCCTTTTTGCGCCGCCAAAAATTCTCTTAAAAAACGGGTATTGCTTTTAAGATCGGCAGTAAATTTCCGAAAGTTCAACCTATCCTCCTGGTCCATAATCTCGGGACAAGGATTTTTCTCCACCCAAATCCAGGGGAATTAACGATATTAAACGAATTCGACCGAATCCTAATGAAATTAATTATTTTAATCCCCATTTTATCGATTTTTAACATATTTTGATAGATTTTCTGCGTTTTTACAAGGTGTCGCATATAGAGTCCCGAAAAAATGCAAACTTACTGAAAAGTTTTCAGAAATTTGGGGAAAGTTTCGTCGTGGTTTTAACTGCAAACCCTGATCATATAGACATAAGGGTAGGCTCTTAAAGGCCAGAGACTGGGTCGTTTTTTGGGACTTTTTGAGAAAGAGGCCTTGAAAGGTTAACAGGAAATGTTCGCACGGAGAACACAGAGTATTTCTCACGCAGAGACACGAAGCCGCTAAGGGCGAATGTAGGAATTCCATCATCACGTTCAGGCCATTTCTCCTCGGTGTCCTCCGCGAACTCTTTGCGAAAAACTTATCCGAGGATTCTCTCTTTCAATTCAGGACTAGGCATTCTGCAGGATTCTCTTTTTCCAAAGAGTCTGTATCTGTTTTTTGCGATTAGATCATAGAACAAATTCCGGATGGGCCTTGGGATGATATATGTAATCAGAAGAATTTTCCAAAATCCTCCGAGTTTACCGCAGATTTCAATGATTGCATTGGATTTGGTATGAATTTCTTTCCCATCCCAGAAAAGGATACTGTCTATGCCTCGGATTTTCTCTTCTAAGGCATTCGATTGGATTAGGTTTTGGGCATATTCAGATTGAAGGCTTGCAAATTTTAGCTTTTTTCGTTTGTCCAGATCCAAAAGTACATTCACAGCGCCATTGCATAAATTGCAAACTCCATCAAATAGCACGATCGGATCCGTAAATTCTGACAAAAGGCCCTTCTTCTTTTATTTAGACTGTTTAGAAGTTATGATCCAAATAAAAACTCTGCACTATTTCAGTTCTTTTTGAAAGTAGAAAGCGCAGATTTTAATTTTTCGTACCAGGCACCTTTCTTTTTCAAGAAGATGGCAGGAGATCCGAGTGGAGCTGGTGTTTCTATCCAAGTTCCACCTGTAAAAGTTTTGCCTGACCAAACATGTTCCCATTCTCCCTTAGGTAGATACCCTTTTACAGTATCTTCTCCTTTTTCTAAAACCGGGACTACAAGTAGATCCTCTCCGAGTAAGAATTGGTTTTGAAGATCTCTTGTATTATTGTCTTCCGGATAGGAAAGATAAAGTGGACGTAATAAAGGAAGTCCTGATTCAGAAGCTTCTTTATTTAGAAATTTGAAATATTCTTTTAATGCAAGATGTATCTGTCCATACCTTGCGAATTCTTTTATTGTATCTGGATCGGAATATGGTTGGTGGTTTTTAGCAGGTCTATTCCCTTCGTGAGTTCTAAAAACCGGAGTGAATACATTCAGCTCCGACCAACGTAGAAATAATTCTTTTGATCTGAAATAATCTTTAATAGGACTTGGGATCGTGGTGTATCCGCCTATATCGCTATGATTTAAACTAAGTCCTGACATTCCTCCACTCAAGATTCCGATTAAAGAAGATACGATCCCGTCATGTCTTCCCCAACTCACCATCTGGTCTCCTGCCCAAAACGAAGTGGAATATTTATTTGAATAACTATAACCAGCCCGAGTAAAAAATACGATCTGTCCCTCTTTTCCCGCCTCTTGGATGGCTTCTCGATTCAGTCTTGCCCATTCTACAGGATAACGATTATGATAGATCTCTGCAGATTCTTTAGAGAATATTACCGCATCCGTAGGCAACCATTCTCCAAAATCTGCCATCCAACCGGAGAGCCCGTTCCCGATCAGATTTTGTTTGATGATATTTTTGATCCAAGTTCTGGTTTTAGGATTTGTAAGATCCAAGAGTCCTGCGGGAAATCCTGCAGTTTGGACTATATAATCTTTTCCTTCTTTATCTTTTACTAAATAATTATTTTTGACCGCTTCTTCGAATAGAGGTCCTTCGGTAGCAAGCATAGGATTGATATATCCTAAAACCTGAATATTCTTTTGGTTTAATTCTTTTACGAAGTTTTTGAAATCAGGATATCTGGTTTCATCCGGAAACCATTTCCACCAGAGTTGGGAGCCGAATACTGTTTTTCTTTGCCCAACCCAATCTTGGATCCAAAGCGCGCTGATCGGATTTCCTGCTTGTTTTGCTTCTTCTATCTTTTCCAAAACAACTGATTTTCCGCCTTGGATGCCGAGCCAGGTTCCATAAGCCCAATCAGGTAAATTCGGAAATCTTCCAGTATGAGATGTATATTGTTTTAAGATTTCTTTAGGACTAGCAGCTTTCCAGGATTTGACATTGAGTCCTCTTTCTCTGAATTCTATTGCAATTTCGGAATCTTCTTCAAAATCAAAAACTGAATAAGAAGTATTTTCAAAGAAGAATGCTCTGTTTCGAGACGTGAGGAAAAACGGAATGGGCGTGTAAGTGCTGTATTCATTTCCACCAGCGCCTTCTAATAATTCTGCTCCCCATGTAATCGGTTGGTCTCCCCTTCCTACTCCTTGTTCTTCAGAGAATAAGAATGGTTTTTTACCTTTTAGATTTAGATGAGAAAATTGTTCTCCTAAACCATAAATACTTTCGGATTCGTCTGATTTGAATTTTATGAACGTGCGGTTTAATTCTGGGTTAGAAATTTCTACCTTCCAATCGAGTCCTGAATTGGAAGAAGAAACAAATCGGATCGAGTAAGACGTCTCACAATTTTTTCCGGTAAGTTTTCCTTGGACGACTAATGCGCCTGATTCTAATCCAAGACTTTCAATTGTTTGAGATCCACATTCTAATAAGATCTTATCTTTGATCTTGAATGTTGCCTTTCTATAATTTACGATCTGTTCTCCTTTTGCAGAAGAAAGAAATGGATCTTGGACTGAAAATTCTAAGATCCTACCCTTCGAAGTAATGAACGATAGTTCAGTTGGTAAGAATACAGCTTTGACACCGTTGCCAAGGGCGAATTCTTGAGGAGGAATGGAAAACGGTGAGATTTTTTCAAATCTGGATCCACAATCCAATAAAAATGCAAATAGTATGCTGATAATAAAAAAGAACCTCATCGTTATTCCTCTTAGAAACTAACGAGAGGTTCTTTTAATAAGCTTTAGAAGTCTTTCTTTTTTTAACTTTTTCTGTCTACGCCACCGACTCTTGGTGCAGAAGCTCCTGCCCCAGTCTGTCCGTAAATATTCGCTGCTTGTTTAGGTAGATTGGATTTTCTCCACTCAAACCAAGAGCCAACATAAACATTCACGTCGTTGTATCCAACTTCTTTGAGCATCATTGCAAGCAATGACGATCTTGCTCCGTTATAATCATAGATAACAGTGGTCCTTTCCGGCATGAAAGGAAAACCTCTTAACTTTTTATTGAAGAAGGTTTTGTCTACGAGCTCTCCGTTCGCGTCATACAACATTCTCCAATCCCAAAGGAATGCTCCTGGCAATCTTCCGCAAAGACTTCCTGGTTCAGGTGCAGTCAAACGTGGAAGTTTTCCATCATATTCTTCTGGTGTGCGAGTATCGAAAATTTGGAGCCTAGTTAAGTTCTTCTCTAAGAATGCTTTATCTATCACTCCTTCCAGTTTGCGGACTTTGGAAGAAGGACCTATATCTAATTCTTTAGAACCTTTTTCTTTGGCTCCATCTACAGGCCAACGTTGCCCTATCAAAAACGCATTTTGAAAACCTGCGCATCTCAAAAGGAAAACAAGTCTGGATGCAAACATCCCCATTCCTTCGTCAAAAACCAAAATTCTAGACTTCTCTTCTTTTTTAGCGAGAGCTAGTATCTCTTCTATCGGGCCCAATAATTTTTTAGAAGAGTCCGGATCAGAAGCAAAAGCCTTTTTGACAAATGGAAAATAATACGCACCCTTTAAGGTGGATTCCTGATATTGCGCTTGGGAGCGACAATCGATGAATAAGTCCTGTTTTTCGTTCAGGTCGGTTTTAAGAAAACTCCAGTGAGACAAGATGAATACCGTTATATTTTTTACTCTTAGTTTTAACCATATTCCATAGTCCCGTTTCAGAGTTTAACTTTTTTTTGGTATTCTTTGAATTTCGAGACATAATCACAAGAATTCTACGGAAATTCCTCTTCTATTTACAGATCTGTAAAATCCGCTTTTTCCCGAACCGATAATAATTAAGAATGTTTTCCCCGATGCAGAATATTTTCCATTTAAGAACGAAAAGACTCCTTCTTTCTTTTGTGAGCCTGGGAGTTTTATTGTTTTTTTCCGTTTTTATTCCGGATTCTGGAAGTTTCGCAGAAGAACCACCTCCTCAAAAAGCAAATTCCAGGATTGGAGACTTTGCTGAGAAAGAATTTCAGGAAGGTTGGAGAAAATACAGCAAAGAGAAAGACGCAAGACCTCTGAAAGAATGGTTCAAACAACATGGGACAGTTCATATTGGTGAGTGTAAGTTCAAAACTCTTCCTGAATCTGAGGAAATTCAGTATCTATCTTTGGATTGTCCCGGTAAAAAACTAAACGGTTTCGTTTATTCAGGAGAAGAAAGATTACGTTCTCCAGAAAGAATAGATTCTTTTAGAGTGAAAGGCCCTGTTAAGTTAGGAAAATCTGTTTATTGGGAGCTGGAATTTTCTGCAGAAAATTTAAAAGCCGCGAGTTCCAAACCTATGCCCGGTGATAAATCCAATCCGGAAACGAAACTTGTAGACAAAGCCTCCACTGTGAATTTTGGTCTGCAATATTTCTTAAGTATCGCAAAACATCCAATTGATCGCCCCACTCCTAAGGGAAAAGAGATCTTTTTTGATTCTTCCTGCCCTCTTCTCTACTTAGGAAAAGATGCGGATTTTTATTGGGATAAGTCTTTGTATTATTCTTTCCAGGCAAGTTGTTTACCGGATTCTCCTTATTCCTGGATCAGGATCAAAGCAGATCTGAGTGGAAATGTTTTAGTGGATAACCAACCAACTGAGGAGCTCCAAGAAGGAGCCCGTTACCTGGCAAAATTGAAATTAGAATCAGTAGAAAAGGATAAAATTGTATGGTCCGACGCGGAGTTGTTTCATGAATAAATTTTGGATACTTCGCGCAGGGATCATCTTAATCTTCAGTTTTCCCATTTTTTCTCAAACGAATGGGAACTCAGATCTTAAAACTTTATTAAACGGTGTTGTAATCGTCAGAAGTGATATTTATCCAGATGCAAGTGATCCTTTGGAATTTGGGGATCAGGACCTTTCCCGCGATGTAGGTTCAGGCTTTATCATTGCAGGAAATAGAATATTAACAAATGCTCATGTGATCTCTGAATCTAAGTATCTCAAGGTAAAACGTTTTAATAGCAGCAAATATTATAATGCAAAAGTAGAATTTATAGGTTTCGACTGTGATTTGGCTTTGATCTCTGTAGAAGACGAAGAATTCTTTTCTTCTGTAGAACCTTTGGAAATTGCAGAAGAATCCCCTTCTTTAGGAAGTAATCTTTTGATGCTTGGTTATCCAGAAGGTGCAGAAAATCTCACTTTGGAAAATGGACTAGTCAATCGTGTAGAAAGACTCAGATATTCTTTTACTGGTTTAGATTATAGAAAAGTAATCCGTGTAGGTGCCAATATTCTTCCAGGATATTCAGGCGGTCCCGCTATCCAAAATGGAAAAGTAGCTGGGATTATTTTCGAAGTCAGCCAAATCCAAGGGAATACAGCATATCTTATCCCTCCTGAAGTGGTTCAACATTTCTTAAAAGATATACAAGACGGACAATACGATGGATTTCCATTCGTTGGTTTTACTTTCCAAAACGGGAATTCTGAGTCTGTGAAAAAGTATTTGGGAGTTCCTCAGAATTTGCAAGGAGTGCTTGTAAATAAGGTATATCCGAATTCTTCTTTTTCAGATGTTTTGCAGACAGACGACTTTTTGTATAAAGTAGATGAGGCTTATCTGAATAATGAAGGTGGTCTTTTAGAATTTACCGGAAGAACGATTGTAGATCTGATTGAGCCTGGTTTTGTAGGACAAAAACTGACCCTGTATTTTTATAGAAATGGAAAAAACTTTAAGATACAAGCAGAACTAAAAAAGACAGATTCTCTAGAATTGTATAGAGATCGTCAGATCAGAAGTTTTTTAGGAGCAGGACTTTTATTCCAGCCGGTAAATCGTGCATTATTTGGCAAAGAAAGCCAAAGAGTGGAAACTGCTCTTAGATACCATTATAGTTATTTTATACAAGACGATCTTTTCAAATTTACAGAAAGAGATTTGATCTTAACCACTCTTTTCCCTGATCCTCTTAACTCTAAATACCTAAATTATCGTTTTAAAATATTAGAATCCATTAATGGAAAAACTCCTGCGAATATCGCAGAATTTAAGGAATATTGGAAAAAATTCTCCAATGGGACCTTAGTTTTAAAATTCAGGGGAGTTGGACTTCCTTTGGTTTTAGATGCCAAAACTGTTAGAACAATAGACTTAAGGGTCAGAAAAAGATTCGATATCAAGTCTGACGAATCCAAGGAGGGAAAATGAGATCCTATAAATTAGTATTCCTTCTTGTTTTTTGTTTAGGGTTTTTAGAAAATTTAGAAGCTAAAGCAGATTCAGAATTTTCTCTTCTGGTCCATTTTAGAAAGTATTCTCATCATAATCCTTTCCAAAAAGGAACTCCGTATCAGAAAAAAGTTCCTGCAATCCGTCTGGATGAAAGAACCGCACTTGCACTTTTAAAACCAGGAGAAGTTCCTCTATTTGCGGAAATCCATCCGGAAGAATCCGCGGGAAGAAAAGCATATTTCCAAAAAGTAGATCTGGATACTGGGCTTGGTATTGTACTTCTTCCTGAAAACTTAGGAAGATCTAAAAAGGCCTCCCCTATCGCTCTTTTAGAAGAAGGTGTAAGGACTGAAAGGACATGCTCCTCCTTCTTCACAAATTTTGAATGGGGAAGTTTAGAATTTTCTAAATCGATTTTGCCTCTTTCTAAACTTTCTAGAAAAGAAAATCAAGACGGGACCAGGAGTTTTCTATTTTCAGGAAAGAAAGTTTGCGGGTTTACAGACGGAACTTGGAATGCAGGCGCAGACCTTCTCCGTAGATTTTATCAAAGTAGATTTTCTTCTACTTCTCCATTTCCTCATCCAGGTTTTTCTGCGGAAGGTTCCTTAACTCCTGCAGAAGAAGATTATTATTTTCCGAAAGGCAGCCTTGGTGCGGTTGTTTCAGAAGTCCTACCTGGAGTTGGTCCAATGCATAATCTATTTCCAGGTGATGCAGTTCTTTCCGTGAATGGGACTCCGGTTGCTTCTAAACAAAAACAAGTATTGTATGATATCCTACTCAGCAAAGGTGGATCTTATCTAAATTCTGGAGAATGGGTCACTCTATCATTATACCGTGATGGTAGAAAAAGAGAAATACGTTATCAGCTAAAACCGTATAACGAGGATTCTTTTTTGATCCCTGAAAGTTCGGACAAGATCGCTCCTAAATATATAATCGCAGGTGGATTACTTTTTACCGAACTTACTCATACTTATCTAAAAGAATATGGAGAAAAATACAAATCTTCCAGCGATAGAAAGTTAGTATACTTAGCAGAAAGTTATTCTAAAAAACTTCATCCTGAAAGAAGTCGTATTGTATTACTTTCCAGAGCATTTCCGGACGAGAAGAACAGGGCCTATCAAGAATTCCAAGACCTAATCCTAGAATCTGTGAATGATAAGGTAGTGGATTCTGTAGAAGGTTTGAAAGCGGCCATTTCTGAGAATAAGGACGAATTTTTGATCTTCCGGTTTTCAGGAAATAAATTGGCAGTTTTTGATAAGTCAGAGTTAAAAAGTTTGGATGAAAGGATAAAATCCTTATATTCTCTTGATTCTCTAGACAATATCCGCTGACAAAATTCTTGACTAGAATACCTTTCCAGGGTTTTCTTTTGTTTTCCGAATGGCACCTCGAACATTCGGAAGTTCTGAATTAGGAATTTATTATGAAAATCCTTTTCGTTGATGACGAAGAAGTTATCCGAGATCTGTTCCAAGAAATTTTCGGCAGCGAATACGAGCTTGTTCTAGCCGGAACCGCGGAACAAGGTTTAACCTTAGCAGAGTCAGAAACTTTCGATCTTATCATCACCGATATTCGTCTTCCAAGGATGAACGGTATAGAGTTCATCACTAAATTGAGGGAAAAAGGAGTAGAAACTCCTTTTATAGTTATCACAGGAAATCAAGACATCCAGATCTCCATCAATGCTCTTCGATTAGGAGCAGTGGATTTTTTCCTCAAACCTTTTCGGATGGAGGCGATCCGTTATTCTCTCTTAAGATTTAAGAATTTATTCTATGCCGGCAAAGACCTTGTGGACAAAAGAATGTTCCAGGTCAGGGAATCCAGGCAGAAGTTTGCTCTTCTTCCTAGACTTGGAAATTTAAACCAATATGTTCATTTAATCCTGAGGTCTTTAGCCCATCTTCCCAATCTACATAACGAAGACCAACTCTCCTTAAAAGTTGCATTATACGAACTGATCGGTAACGCAATTGAACATGGTTGTGCTCGTATTACATATCATCAAAAACAAGAGTTGATGTTCCAAGAGAATGATTATTTCTCCTATGTGGACAAAATCTGTGAATCCAAAGAAGAATGGATCCGGGTAGAAGTGGATTATGATGATACAAGAGTGACTGTTATCTTGGAAGACGGAGGAGAAGGTTTCGATCCTGCAAGAGTTCCAGATCCAGTACAAGATCCGAATGCAAGCCAACTTTCAGGCAGAGGTATTTTCTTGGTTCGTATGAATGTGGATTCTCTTTCTTATAATGATAAGGGAAACCAAGTCACATTCGTAAAAAAACTTCAAAAAGCAGAAGTAAAACAAACTTAAGTTAATAATCTAACCGTAAAATAGAATATTCTAATTTTTGAATATATCTGATGACTTCTGCTAAGATTGTTTGGAAGAAGGTTTGTAATACGCCAAAAAATAACCGCTGAGCAAAAACCAAGAAGGGATTTGCCCCAGGAAAAATGCTCCCGCTGCTCCCATGGTCCCGTATTCAGGGATTAAAAGATTATCTAAAATTAATCCGAATATCAATCGCACAAGAGCAAGTATCGCAAGTAACCTAGGTTGGCCTAATGCAAATAATGCCATCCCAAGTGGAGAAAATACTAATTGGAATAGATAATTCGGGTACAATAGGTGGAATACTGGAACTGATTCAGGATATTTTCCTGAGAATAGTGCGGAGAAAACCCAATCTCCTAAAAACACCCAAGGACCCAATGCCAGCGCAAATACTACTGCGATTAAGATAGATTTGCCTAAGTAATTAGTGAATTCCTTATTTTCCGTTAATCTGGAGAGTTTAGGATAGATCATTGAATTCAAAACAGAGAACAAGATCACAAATCCGCTGAAAGGTTGTAATGCCACCCCATATGCTGCCACTGCTTCGTTAGAATGGTATTTGTTTAAGAAAAATAACTCCATTCTATCGGACACGATCGCAAATAAAGAGGCTAAAAACGCATAACGGTTGAATGAGATTAGTTCCTTGGTTTGTTGTCTGACTTCTTGCTTATCACCCGCCCAATGCAGCTTACCTCTCGGGAATAAAAGGAAGAAAAGAACAATTGTAAATACGGGTGCTACAGAGAAGATACCAAGTATATCCAAATGCCCGAGTGCATGATCTGAAAATTGATCCGCTAAATATAAGATTAAAATACGGATCAGGTTTGGAAGAGGATACCAAATCGAAAGTGCATGGTATTGCCCGAAAGAAACAAATATACTTTCGAAATATGAATTAAAAGAAAGAACGAAGCTACCAAATACTAGAAGAAATGCTGCAAGTGCATTCTCTTTTAAAAAATAAACAGCAATACTTGTTACAAGCACTAATAGAAATAATGCGGCCCATTTGACCCAAAGAGAAGATGCAAGAAGCACTCCAATTTTTCTTTTGTCTTCGGTCATTGGAGAAAGGAATCGAACTAAGGCGGTGGGCAATCCGAATTCTGCCACTGCTAAAAGTATAGGCAGAAATCCAGAATAGTATTGGAAGATCCCGTTCTCGTTTTTACTCAAAATCCGAACGGAATAAACCATGAAGATAAAATTCAGTAGGGAGGCGATTACCTTGGAAAACCCTACCGAAAAAAAGCTACGTATGAATCCGGAGGTCCGTAATTTTCCGATACTTTCGGAAATGAACTGTAAGGAGGATCCAAGGCGAAGCATGAAGTTAAGTTAGATAAATGCCTCCGCGTATTCTTTTTAAAAGAATGGGAGCGAGATGGCCAATATAGTAACACACGATCCCATACTTAAAGTATCTGGCAACCGGATTTTCCCCCAATAGAGAGGAGAGAATTTTTCCGAGAGCCAAATAAAAGATCAGGATCCCAAGAATGATCACTGCTACTCTGATCAAAAATACGATCCAAGAATCGACTGGTTTCCAATCCAACCCTGCCCTTTTATTGTACAAAATCCCGATCCCGAAACCTGCAAGAGCTCCCGCAGAAGAGATCACCTGCTCCCAGGATTTATTTGTGGATTCAGGCTGGCTTGGGTCATGAAGAAGAATACTAGGTACAGTAAGAGCCAAAATAAAAAGTACAAGTGACTTCAGTCTTTTTTGGTCTGGCACTTGTCCCGTAAAACTAGGCTCCAAAACTCCAGGATCTTTTGAAAACCAGAACTCCAATCCGAATAACACGAGTAATCCTAAAACAAAACCTCCTAGAGTATCACCCAAAAAGTGAAGTCCTGCATACATTCTTGCGATTGGCATGAATAAGATCAAAAACGCAGTGAGTATTCTCACCCAAGGAATTCGTACATGCAAAAATAAAGTTCCATATAACACCACTGCAGTCTGCACATGCCCGGATGGAAATCCGTAGGAACCTTCCATGAGTCCAAGCTCGGATGCAAATGGTAAACCGATTGGTCTTGGCATTGTAAGAAGCGCCTTACAAGCTCCATTCACAACACCAGCGATCAAAAGACCAAGTGTCATTCTAAGTCCTATCTTTCTATCCATACAAAGATAGATAAGAGAGACAAGTGCCATAAAAAAGAGAGAAGATCCCAAATGATGGAACACAATTGTAAGAGGATCCAACACTGGTTTTAAGGCAGAAATATGAAGAGCCTCTAAAGGCGAGTTAGAGAATAAGATCTCTTTCCAAAGGAAACTATCCGTCATAAAAACGATCCTATAAAGTTTCGGTTTTAAACGCAAAATGAATTCTTTGCAGGATAATCACCTTCCGGGTGTTTTTAGAACATTCGTTTTGTATGCCAAAATCCAGTTGATAGATTCGTATTCCTGCTGCATGATAGATATATAAGTGGAATTTATTGAACGATCGTTCTCCAAACGACAAAACAAACAAAGTTCGGTTAAGATTTACCTAAGGCCGAACATTAGGAGAATATAATGGAACCTGAAATTTATACACCTCATAATAAATTAAAATTTGTGACTGCTGCTTCCCTTTTTGACGGACACGATGCTTCTATCAATATCATGAGAAGAATACTACAATCCTCAGGAGCGGAAGTAGTTCATCTAGGTCACAATAGATCAGTTCAAGAAATCGTAGATTGCGCCATCCAAGAGGATGTACAAGGAATCGCAGTCACAAGTTACCAAGGCGGTCACGTAGAATATTTCAAATATATGATAGACCTTCTGAAAGAAAAAGGAAGTTCTCATATTAAAGTATTCGGCGGCGGTGGAGGAACCATTCTTCCTTCGGAGATACAAGAATTAGAAGCGTATGGAGTTTCTAAAATTTATTCACCTGACGATGGGCGTTCTTTGGGATTACAAGGAATGATCAATGATCTATTACAAAAATCTGATTTTATCCCACCTCATAGATTTAATGGGAATCTTTTCTCGGAGATCCGCAAAAAAAATCCGATCGCAATCGCAGAATCAATCTCCTTAGTAGAATCTTCTGAAAATGATCCTAAAAAAATAGATCCTGGAAAATTGGATTTTCCACTTTCTAAAAAAACAATTCCGATTTTAGGGATTACCGGAACCGGGGGAGCTGGAAAATCCTCTCTTACAGATGAACTTGTAAGAAGATTCATCCATGATTTCGAAGACAAAACAATTGCTATTATATCTGTCGACCCTTCCAAAAGAAAAACGGGAGGAGCACTTTTAGGAGATAGGATCCGTATGAATTCTATTTCTCATCCAAGAGTTTATATGAGATCGTTTGCAACTAGAGAAGCAAATATCGCATTAAACCGAAATGTCAAAAAAAGTTTGGATGTTCTTAAAAGTTCTGAATTCGACCTCGTGATCGTAGAAACAGCTGGGATAGGACAAAGTGATTCCGAGATTACAGAAGTTTCCGATCTTTCTCTTTATGTGATGACTCCTGAATTCGGTGCAGCCACTCAATTAGAAAAAATTGATATGATCGATTATGCAGATCTTATCGCAGTTAATAAATGTGATAAAAGAGGCGCATTAGACGCAATCAGAGATGTCCAAAAACAATTCCAAAGATCCAGAAAATTATTTGATCAGGGCCCGGAGAAGATGCCAGTATTCGGTACAATCGCTTCTCAATTCAATGATCCTGGCACAAATAATCTGTATGTTGCGCTTATCGAATCTTTGAACAAAAAATTCAATCTGGACTGGAAATCTAATTTTGCTTCCAGCTCCGAGACTAGCCAAAAGATACATATCATTCCCCCTGATAGACAAAGATATTTGGCTGAGATCGCAGAAGAATGCGAGAAATACGAAAACTTCGTCAAAAAAGAATCCGAAACTGCAGAAGTTTTATATAGGATCAAAGGTACAATAGAAGTATTAAAGGAAAGAGGCAAAAACATCTCCGATCTAGAAGAAGAATATTCCAAAAGAGAAGAAGGACTTCATCCTGATACGAGAAAGATCCTAAAAGAATGGGATTCTAAATTAGAAAAATATTCCGGAGAATTTTTCATATATAAAGTCAGAGACAAAGAGATCAAAGTAGAGAATTTTACAAAATCTTTAAGTAATTTAAATATTCCCAAAGTTTCTGTTCCTAAATTCCGCAACTGGGGAGAGATCGTAAAATGGTCTTATACTGAGAACTTCCCGGGAGAATTCCCGTTTGCTGCTGGAGTATTTCCTTTTAAAAGAACTGGAGAAGATCCTACTCGTATGTTCGCAGGAGAAGGCGGACCAGAAAGGACAAATGCAAGATTCCACTATGTAAGTCATGGAATGCCTGCTCATCGTTTGAGCACCGCATTCGATTCTGTAACATTATACGGAGAAGATCCAGGACTTCGCCCAGATATTTACGGTAAGATCGGAAATTCAGGAGTAAGTATCGCTACTTTAGATGATGCTAAAAAACTCTACTCTGGTTTTGATCTTTGTAGTCCTAGCACTTCTGTGTCCATGACGATCAACGGACCGGCACCGATGCTTCTATCCTTCTTCTTAAATACCGCAATTGATCAAACCTGCGAGAAGTATATTCATGCAGAAGGAAAAGTGGAAGAGGCAAAATCCAAACTTGCAGAGATCTATTCTAAAAAAGGAGTTCCGGTTCCCCAATACAAAGGAGACATCCCGACTGGAAATGATGGACTGGGTCTTCTTCTTTTAGGAACCACAGGAGATCAGATACTTCCTAAAGAAGTTTATGAAAAGATAAAAAAGGAAACTCTCTCTTCTGTTCGTGGAACTGTTCAGGCAGATATCTTAAAAGAAGACCAGGCACAGAACACATGTATCTTCTCCACTGAATTTGCTCTGAAATTAATGGGAGATATACAGGAATATTTTATCTGGAATAAGGTGCGTAATTTTTATTCTGTTTCTATTTCTGGATATCATATCGCAGAGGCAGGAGCAAATCCAATCACTCAAGTCGCATTCACCCTCGCAAATGGATTTACATTTGTTGAATATTATCTTTCACGCGGAATGAAGATTGATGATTTTGCTCCGAATCTTTCCTTCTTCTTCTCGAATGGAATTGATCCAGAATATGCAGTGATTGGAAGAGTGGCACGTAAGATCTGGGCCAAAAGTATGAAGTATAAATATAGTGGATCCGAACGTTCTCAAATGCTAAAATATCATATCCAAACTTCTGGCCGTTCTTTACACGCTCAAGAGATCGCATTCAATGATATTCGAACCACCCTACAAGCGTTATATGCAATCTATGATAATTGTAATAGTTTGCATACGAACGCTTATGATGAAGCAATCACAACTCCTACGGAAGAATCTGTCAGAAGAGCAATGGCGATCCAGCTCATTATCAATAGGGAACTAGGCCTTGCTAAAAACGAAAATCCTCTACAAGGTTCATTCATCATTGATGATCTTTCTGATTTGGTAGAAGAGGCGATCTTATCTGAGTTCAGACGTATCTCAGAAAGAGGCGGAGTCCTTGGTGCAATGGAAAGAATGTACCAAAGAAACAAGATCCAAGAAGAATCTCTGGAGTATGAACACAGAAAACATACAGGCGAGATCCCAGTAATTGGAGTGAATACTTTCTTAGGTAAGGATGGATCTCCTACAATTCTTCCAGAAGAAGTGATCCGTTCCACAGAAGACGAGAAAAAAGCACAGATCAGAGAATTGGAGGCATTCCAATTTAGGAATAAAGAGGAATCTTCGGAGGCCTTGAAAAATCTGCAGGCAGCTTGTTTGTCCGGAGAGAACGGATTTGAAGCATTGGTAGAAGCAGGAAAGGTTTGTTCTTTGGGACAAATGACCCATTCTCTCTACGAAGTGGGCGGTCAATACAGAAGAAGTATGTGACCGACTAAAGTGATACAAATCAATTCAGAAGACCTTTTTTTGTTTCCCTTAGGGTTTCAAGGTAGAAAATTTGGTCCAAGGCCATGACTTCTTCTGCAATCCAGTTTACAGAGACACATGTATACGCTGAAAAAAAACGGTTTAGAGTCGTTTTTGTGCGGAACGTATGTTCTGTCGAAACTGAAGAAATCGGCCTGATCTTGCAAAAGATCCAAGAAATCCAGCCGACCGTTGTAGAACTGGATCTTGAAAATGTTGTCGCTATCCCTTCTCTTATATTAAACCGGATCTTAAAACTTTTGGCGGAATTAAAATCCAAAGGAGTCCCGGTGGAAATTAAAACCAGCGAAGGACTCAAAACTGTTCTGAATCGGCTGAAAATCTCCCTACAATGAAAACGATTTCGATCATTCTGACCAACTGCTTCTTATTCCAAAGTTTGGTATTCGGAAGTGGTTGGTTCTGTGGAATGCTCGCAGGAGAGATCAAACTTTGCCATTGTAATCACGCTAGCCAAAAAGAAAAACATTCAGACTCTGAAGATTCAAGATTCTCTTCTAAACTTGCTGATTCCGGACAAGATCATTCGAATTCTAAACCTTCTTCCCTACCCGATTGCCATTCCGCTAAGTCTGGTGAGGCTCATAAATGCGCCTGTAAAAAAGCAAAAGACAAGGCCTCTTATTTAAGCGGAACTATCTGCACTCAATTTTTCACCTATTCCAAATTAGAAAACATAGCCCCTGAAACTCTTGGCTCAGAGCTTTTGAGCCGTATCCAAGAAGGTTTAGGAGTGTTTGTTTCTTTCGATATAGAAAGACCCCCTCAATTCTCCTAAACATTTTCTAAACCTCGAACGAGGAAGCATAGGATTATTATATCCTCATGCCTATACGAAAAATCGGAAAGTGTAACACTTTCCTCAGGAGAATATTATGAAATTATTATATAAATATATTGTATTACTTTTATTATCCGTTCTTGCATTCAATTGTGACGGATCATCTTCCAATCCAAACATGGCTCTTTTGGCTTTAGCAACCTTAAACCAGCCGGGAATCGAATTTAAAGCTGTGGTAGGAGACAGCGACGCTACATGCGGGGAGGATATCACCGGGCATGGAGATAGTCATTCCAGCTCTGTCGTAACTTCCAGTTCTACAGTAACGATCCAACACGTGGCTGGGGTTATGCCGATCGGACTTAAGGATCTCAGATTTTATGTTTCTGAATTCGAATTGGTAGACCAGAACGATAATATAGTTACATTAGATGTTCCTAATACTGGAGTTTGGCAGTATGGCGGAGTTGCACTTCTGGATTTTGAAAATGGAAAAGGAAGCTGCAGCGGAACCACTGAAACAAATAATTTTGTCCAAGCATCTGTAGAAAATAAAACCTATAAAACACTTAGATTCACTTTGGGTGTTCCTGAAAGTTTAAACCACATCGATTACAGTGTTGCCCCGAGCCCACTCAATGTTTCTGGACTTGCTTGGAGTTGGACAATGGGTTATAGATTTTTCGTAGGAGAATTTTTATCCAACGATCCAGCAACAGTCGGAAATGCTGCGGTTTTACATATGGGTGCCGCGGGCTGTTCTGAGACTAGTGGAGTTTATACCTGCACGAATTCTAACCGAGCCGTGATTGAGTTAACTCCAACTGGAGGATTCAATCCGTTCACTCAAAAGGTACAATTCGATCTTAAAAAAGCCGTGACCGGCTGGGATATCAGCACTGGAAGCAAATCTTGCCATTCTATGGGAGCCATGGACAGCGCTACCTGCTCATTAGTGTATCCAAATTTTGGTTTGGATTATTCTACCGGGAATGCCGGGTCCGCCGCTCAGACAGTATTTGGAATTGTCTCCAAATAAATACTAAACCGATGGTTTCGGTCTTTTAGGCCGAAACCGGAACATTTTATGATTAGATCTATTACGTTTTCTTTATTCTTCTTTCTTCTTTTCCAATGTACACAATTGGGATTGGAGAAGGAAAAAAGTTCCGGATCAGAAAGTTTACTTATACTTTTAGGTACAAGCACTCCGGAAGGAACTCCTTACACCTGGGATCTTCCTGCAGGATTTCCAGCTCCAAAAATTCCAAGTGATAACCCAATCACTGTGGAAAAAGTGGAGTTGGGTAAGTTTTTATTTTATGATACAAGATTATCCGAAAATGAAACTCAAGGCTGTGGAAGTTGCCATAAACAAGAGAATGCGTTTACCGATGGACTTACAGTTTCTGTAGGTTCTACAGGCCAAACACATCCAAGAAATGCACAACATCTTTCTAACGTAGCATATAATCTCAGACAAACTTGGGCAAATCCCGTTTTGAAAAAATTAGAAGATCAAGCAAGAGTTCCTATGTTCGGAGATAATCCAGTAGAACTGGGCATGAAGGACAGAGAAGATCTTTTGTTAGAAAGATTGGGAAACGATCCTGAGTATGTTCGTAAATTTAAGGCAGCATTCCCAAGCGATCAAAATCCTTTCAGTATATTAAATATTACGAAAGCTTTATCCAGTTTTCAAAGAACATTTATATCCGGAAATTCTGCATATGATAGATACCAAGCAGGAGATTTTTCAGCCTTAAGTGCTTCTGCGATCCGAGGTAAAAACCTATTCTTTGGAGAAAGAGCGGAATGTTTCCATTGCCATGGTGGTTTCAATTTTACAGATACTATCCTTCATGTGGGAACAGTTTTCGAAGAAGTTACATTTCACAATAATGGATTAGATTCTTCCAGGTTTGTAAGTCCGAACGGCGGACTTTACGAATTTACATTTCAAGAATCCGATAGAGGAAAATTCAGGGCGCCTTCTCTGCGTAACGTAGAACTCACTGCACCTTATATGCATGATGGCTCCATTCCTGATCTATTGGCAGTGGTAAATCATTACGTAAACGGTGGAACCGGGGATGGAACCTCAAATCCAAACAGAGATGTATTTGTAAGAAGTTTCTCATTAAGTGAATCCGAAAAACAAGATCTAGTGGAATTCTTAAAAAGCCTTACAGATACAGAATTTACAACCAACCCTAAATTCCAGGATCCGTTCTGAAATTTTAGATAAATATGATGAAGAATAGAATAAAATTCGAATATATCTTACTGTTCCTATTGTCTTTCCAGGCTTGTGCCTACGGAACTTTAGGAAATTCCACAGAAGAAAGGTCAACTGAACTTCAGGCGTTATTTCGTATTATGGACGAAAGAAGAGCGATCATTTCTCCTTGGTTATATTACTCAGATGACCAAGGAGATTCTGATATCGGTTCTTTTACATTAAGTGGAAGTTCCTCTTATCAGATACAACTCACCGGGAACGAAGTGGTTCTTGAAAGTATTTCCATGTTGTTTAAGGCTCCTGAAAGTTCTGTTTCGGTTTCTTCCACTTCCTCGGATGGCAAGGTTCATGTATTCCATTCAGGTGGATCTGAAACTCCTACTCCAGGGACTGGTTCTTATTCCAAAAAATATGGGATCAAAGGAAGTTTTTCTGCAGGGGATATTTCTACCTCTGATTTTAGCGCTTTAACCGGACCCGTGAAAAGGCAGAGTTTATCTCCTTTTCCAGCTGTGCCTTACGGAACCTTACAACATATTTATGGGGAATTTTCTGACCTTCTTCTTACATTCCAAATATCTAATGGTTCTACCACAAAGATAGTTCACGTAGAATTAAGAGAAGCAGAATTCCAGGTAGAAGCTTCCTGCGATTTAGAGATCCCCTATAAAAAGAATATTCCATTTTCTATAGGATTTAGAACGGATGGTCTACTCTCCCAAAGGGCAGGATCTTCTTTTTCTATTTTGGACGGGATCTTTGCACTCTCTGGTTCAGAGATCACAATTAACGATTTTCAAAACACAACCCTTTACTCCGAAATCAAGGAGAATCTGGAAACAAGCGGCCAGGTCTTAGTATTATATTCATGTTTCTAATATTCAAAAAACATCATCTACTAATTTTTATACGACTTTTTGCATTTCTATTTTTTGTCTTTTTAGGTGGGGAAATTTTTGCTCACCACGCAGGAGAAGGACAGAATATGACTTCTTCTACACGGTTTATTGATCCTTTTACGGGCAAAAGAGAGAAACCTTCTGATTATTTTTTGATCACTCAAGATTTTCAAAAAGGTACAATCGATAATTCTAATCTTCATACAACTACCGTCTTCGGTGAGTTCAATTTTGCGGGAGGTAAATTTGCCGCAAACTTCAGTGCTCCTTGGACTTATTATGAGCAAAAAGATAGAAGTGACGCTGCTCGTTACGGTAAGGCATTTGTAGGAGCAAAATGGAATCCTTTGATCGATACTGGCTGGCCATTCTTCATTATTTTGGAAGGCAGACTTGGTTTTCCTTCTGGTGGTGATACAGATAAATTTGCAGGTGGGGATTATTATTCTGGAATTGCAAATCTTACAGTAGGTGCTACTTGGAAACAGTTCTTATTTGTGTTGAGAGGTTCAGGAATTTTCCCGCTATCTAAAGATCATGCAAATTTAGATACTCAGTCCGGCCTTCCTTATTGGGCTCAAAGCACTACTACCCAAAACTCCGAAGAGCATCCAGAGATCCAAAAGATCACTCAATGGTTTGCATATATTACTTATTTTTGGACCAAAGATTTTAGTGTTTTTGGAGGACTTTTATACAGAACTCCTTATGTGAACGTGATCGGCGGTGGTAGTCTTTTGGAAGAAGATTCAGAAACCCAGAAAAAATTCCCAAAGGCCTTCAAAGAAGCTAGTTTAGGTTTTAATTATACTCTTACTAAGGGTACTTATCTTACAATTGCTGGCCGTCTTCCCTTAATTAGAGACCCTGAGATCCGTCTTTATGATTATGCGATCACTACTTCTATTTCTTTTGAAATTCCTGAATGGAGAGATTCTTCTAAAAAATCAGAAAAAGAAGCAGAAGAATTCGAATCAGAAGATGATTTGGAGAAAAAGTAAGGTTTCGCACAGAGCACACGGAGAACACAGAGGTTTTTCCCACGCAGAGGCGCTAAGGCGCGGAGAGATTATATAGTATCGGATCTTAATTTTGGGATGTCGGAGTTCCTACATCAGGCTTTCTCACCTCCGTGAACTCTGTGATCTCCGTGCGAAAAAATCTTATATTAAGAATTTTTAATCCCAAAGGGATTGGAAACAGAGTGCTGAATTCTTTTCAAAACTTTGAAAGCCTGACTTGGCCACACATTCTTCCTCGGTGGAAGGAAAATAATCTATCCCCCCACCCTCGTATTTGATCCTACAACACCCTTGGATCTTAGAAGGTTTTTCTTTTTTGGGTGATACTTCTTGGTTCTTGCTATCCTTGGGAGGTTCAGGAGAAACTCCCAAGACTGAAGTCGCAATCGAACAAATACAACTAAATGCGAAAACCAAGACCAGAGTTCTGAAATTCATTCTAGCTATTTTATCTCCAGAATTAGTTTCCAAGGCAAGGAAAAATCCCTGAATTCAAAAAGTGAAGTCAAGTTTTTACGTTGACTCGGCGGCCTTACGAAGGTGACAAAGGGAGAAAAGCTCAAAAGACCGAATAGGAATTCGAATGAAAAATCTCCGCTCAATTCTACCAGGACCAAAGTCCTTATCAGCTTCCGTTATCTTCCTTACGATTGCATTTAGCCAAGTTTCGGCGGAAACGATCCTTTTAAAAAACGGTGAAAAAACCTATGGAACTGTAATCGATCAATCTACAGATACTGTTACAATCCTAAAAGAAACCAAAAGACAAACCTTAGCCAAGTCCCAAATCTTAAAGATCATCTTCAAAGATATCAAGGATGAGGCGGAACTTGCAAAGTTATTCGATGCTGAAAAAAAGAAACTGAACAAAGACGGCAAAAAACCTGAAAAAGAGGAACAATTAGACACCATTCTTCTGGAACAAATGATCAAGGAGAATAGTTATAAGGCAGTTCAAAAACGTCTGGCATTGATCGAGAAGTATATAGACGAACAAGATTCTAGTTGGGAAGAATATATTTCTGCAAACAGAAATCCTTGGGAACCTGTTTGGAAATCAGCCATCCTCCCTGGTTGGGGACTTTCCACAATGAAGCATGAGAATTACGCGAGAGCTTATCAAGTAGCAATCGGTCTTTCTATCATTGTTGCGATCGGTGGAAGTCAAGCTGCAACAGAGCAACATAATAAAGCAGAGAATCGTCTGAACAAAATTTTATTCGAAGATCCAATTACTTATGCACAGATCCAAGGTGCAGGAATTACAGGTGCTTCTGTCCTAGTGACTAAACTGCAATCTGATAGTATCTCAGAATATAATTCCTTCAAAACTAAAGAAAGCCAATATGATACCTATAGCAGAACAGGACTTTATATGGGTGTTGGTTTATATCTAATTCAGTTGGCCCAAAGTTATTTCTTAGGCCAAAAATGGGCCACTCATAATATAATCCAAACTCCTTCCGGAGAAGCAGTGAAAGAAGGATTCAATTTTAAAGGTAATTATATGCCGATCGCTGCAGGTGGCGCGAGTAATCTTTGGGAATACCACACCGACCTGAGATATGTAAGCACTTTCTAAACTTCTGGAATAGAATATCCTTTCGATTTCAACCAGTCCTGGTCATATAACCTGGACTGGTATCTTGCTCCACTATCCGCAAGAATAGTGACTATTGTATGACCTGGTCCTAATTCTTTTGCAAGTTTCACAGCAGCTCCCACATTGATCCCGCTTGAGCCGCCTACAAACAATCCATCTTTGCGGAGAAGTGTATAAATATACTCCAAACATTCCCCATCTGTTATTCGGATCGCATCATCAAAAGGTGCATCTTTCATATTCTCGGTAATTCTTCCGTTACCAATTCCTTCTGTGAAAGAATTTCCTTCTGAACTAAGCTCTCCCTTCTTTACAAAATTATAAATTGCGGACCCATAAGGTTCCGCTGCGATTGTTTTGATCTTAGGATTTTTTTCCTTCAAGAACATTGCAGTCCCGCTGAATGTTCCCCCCGTTCCTAAAGATGCAAGCCAAGCATCTACTTTTCCATCTGTTTGTCTCCAGATCTCAGGTCCTGTAGTATGATAATGCGCCAAACGGTTTGCCACATTATCGAATTGGTTCGCCCAAATAGAATTCGGAGTTTCTTCTGCGATACGAGCGGAAACTTTTACATAGTTTCCAGGATCTTTATAAGGAACTGCAGGAACTGTTCTTACTTCTGCACCAAGTGTTCTAAGTAGATCTATTTTTTCTTTGGATTGAGTGTCTGGAATTACGATTAGACATTTATAACCTTTTGCATTACAGATATGTACTAAACCAATTCCAGTATTTCCTGCGGTGCCTTCGACCACAGTACCGCCCGGCTTTAAGAGTCCCTTCTTCTCTGCTTCTTCAATGATAAATAATGCAGCCCTATCTTTTACGGAACCTCCGGGATTTAAGAACTCTGCTTTTCCTAAAATTTCGCAACCTGTTAGGTTAGAATAATAATTTAAACGGATGAGAGGAGTGTTCCCGATCGCATCTGCAAAACCTTTTTTGATCTCCATAAGAACCTCTTTATTATAATATTTTCATGTATCTGCAAATAAAAAAAGGAAAGCAAATCCACTTTCGTGAACCCGCTTTCCCCCTCGAATTTTTCCGATTTTGTTTTTTGTACCGGAAAAATGATCTATGTTTTAATCAGCTGTTAAGCGATTGTTACGTCTTTAGAAAGATATACGTCTTGGATTGCATTCAACAAGGCAACTCCATCTTTCATAGGCTTTTGGAATGCTTTTCTTCCGGAGATAAGTCCCATTCCACCGGCTCTTTTATTGATAACTGCAGCTTTTACTGCATCACCAAGGTCATTAGAACCGGAAGGTCCACCAGAGTTGATTAGACCAATTTTACCCATATAACAGTTTGCTACTTGGTATCTCGCCATATCGATCGGATGCTCAGAAGAAAGATCAGTATACATCTTATCATCTTTTTTACCGAATTTCAGATCTCTGAATCCACCTAAGTTGGTTTCAGGTAATTTTTGTTTTACGATATCTGCCTGGATAGTAGCAGCCAAATGGTTTGCTTGTCCAGTAAGGTCAGTAGCGATATGATAATCTGCTTTATCATTTTTGAATCCATCGTTTCTGAGATATGCCCAAAGAATAGTTACTAGTCCTAGTTCATGAGCTCTGTGAAAAGCTTCAGAGATCTCTTGGATCTGTCTGGAACTTTCGTCAGAACCAAAATAGATCGTAGCTCCTACAGCTGCTGCTCCCATATCGAATGCCTGCTCTACATTTGCAAAGAGGATCTGATCGAATTTGTTTGGATAGCTTAGAAGTTCGTTATGATTGATCTTAACTACAAAAGGAATTTTGTGAGCGTACTGACGAGATACTAATCCTAAAACTCCAAGAGTGGAAGCAACTGCATTACATCCGCCTTCGATAGCAAGTTTTACGATATTTTCTGGATCGAAATAAGCAGGGTTTTTAGCGAAGGAAGCACCCGCACTATGCTCAATCCCTTGGTCTACAGGAAGAATGGAAAGATATCCTGTTCCAGCAAGACGTCCAGTGTTGTAGATGGATTGGAAATTTTTAAGAACAGAGTTGTTTCTGTCGGTCTTAGCAAAAATTTCGTCAACGTAATTGGGACCAGGGATGGTCAGGGTCTCCTTCGGGATGGTTTTAGAGACATGATTTAAGAGAGAATCCGCTTCCGCACCTAATGCGCTCTTGATTTTATCTAACATTCCAGTTATACCTATTGGTTTTATCGATCTGGTGACTAGTTTTGGGGCGAAGCCCAAAATTTCCATCGATTTTCGGCGGGAATCCCGAGGCAAAGAGAAGGTTAAAGCAGGTTCTTTATTTAGTTTGGACTGGAAGGCGGATATGGAAGTCAGTGCCTGAACTGGACTTTTGGACATCCAGTTTTCCATGATTGGATTGAATGATCCCATAACAAACAGAAAGGCCCATCCCTATCCGAGAATCATCTGATTGAATCCTTTCAAAAGGTTGGAAGGCATTCTCAGGATCCAATTCTCCGTTCAAGGTTCCTGAAAGTCGAATGTCCAGATACTTGCCAGAATCAGTTTTAGTATTTTCTACACCCGCGTTAAAATGGATCGTACTTCCTTTTAGATCGGAACCAACTCCATCCGCGAAAAAATACAACAGATAATATAATACTTCTTTAATTTGATTTTGCTTTAAGAATATATCCGGCATGTCTTCCGGAATGTTTTTGGAAATTTCCAGGTTTTTGGATTTTAATAATTCGGAGATAATTCCCTCTACCCCGGCTATAATATCATCCAGTTTACACCAAGCAGGCTCTTCATTATCAGAACGAGAGAATAAGATCAGATTTCGGATAATACCAGAAATCCTTTCTCCTTGTTCAATGATTACTCTTGCGTAATTTCGAATGTCTGTAGGAAGTTCTTTTTTATTACGAATAATATTCCCATAATTGATCACTCCCATAAGAGGATTATTGATCTCGTGAGCAATACCCGCTGCCAATTTCTGGATAGACTCCAATCTTTTTTCGGATTGGATCACCTTCTCCATTTCTGAGATCCTTTTTTCGGATACGGATAGTAGGTCCAATTCGGAGAAGGTTACGATACTTCCCACAATCCGATTCGCCTCATCTCGAATAGGAGAAACTCTGAATCCTACTCTAACCTTTCTGTCATCCTTTCTAACAAGGACCGCTGGGATGTATCTGAGGTTATGGCCTAGATTATCAGGATGTTCTCCAGAACCGATCTGGGTTTGTATAAAAGAAAGGACCACATCTCCGGGTTTTCCAAGAGCCTCTTCCAGACTCCAGCCGGTCAGCTCTTCTGCGGAATGATTTAGAAATATAATATTTCCTTCTCCATCCAGAGAAACTGCACCTTCTGAAATACTTTGGATCACATTCTTAAATTCTTTGCCACTTTCCTTAACGATACCCAAACGTTTTTGTTGGCGAAGTGCAATCTCAATAGAAGACTTAAGCTGATGGTTCTGAAACGGTTTAGTGATATAAGCATAAGTAGAAGCCGCGTCCATCGCTCTCATAAATGTAGAGTCGTCTGTGTATGCAGTCATAAAAACGATAGGAACGTCTTTGATCCTTTGGATATGTTGAGCAGTTTGGATCCCGTCCATATCTCCTTCGATAGAGATATCCATAAGAACTAGATCAGGATCAGTTTCCTTAAAAATAGATTGGGCGTCCTGACCGTTCGCAGCGACTCCCGCAACCTTATAACCTAAATTTTGGAGAGTCTTTTGGAGGTTGAAAGATAGAAGCCATTCGTCTTCGACGATTAGAATATTCGGTTGTTCTGAAGAAGAACTCATGTTCGATATTAACATATTCCTGAGGTGGTAAAAACTGCGGCTCTTCCGTTATGCTCCCACGTTAGGAGTGAATTGGGAAATCCTTTTTTAGGAATATAATTGTTTCCGCAAAATTTTCAAAACTTCTCCTTTGATCCATTTTAGCATTTTGGAATCCAGGAATAAATCACTGAATTTTCCAAACTCAAATCAGTCCTATTTTAATGTTTTTTTCCAAATTTAGTCCTCATTTTTCCGCTCATTCGACTAAAAGAACCAAAACCTTGTCATAGTTCCGACCTCTTTTTTCCAAAAAAAGTCCTTGAATCGAAGCTCCCTCAAAACTACACTTTGGGCCTAGAGGTAGCCATGCTGGTAAAAGATATCTTGGAAAAAAAGGACCGAAAGATCCTCTCGGTGGAACCCAGTACCACTGTTTGGGAAGCGATCCGATTTATGACCAAGTATGATATAGGTTCCGTGATAGTGCTTAAAGAAGGGAAACTCGCCGGTATATTTACAGAAAGGGATTTACTTCATTTCGCCTCCACAGATCGGGAAGCAGTATTCGATAAGACAGTGGCAGATCTAATGTCCACTACATTGACTACTATGCAACCGAATGACCAAGTGGACGAAGTTCTTTCCATTATGCTAAAAAAAAGGATCCGGCACATGCCTATTCTAGATGGAAATAGATTGGTAGGGATCGTTTCTATCGGAGACGCTGTAAAAGCCAAAATCGCAAAAACGGAAGAAGAGAATAAAAACTTAAAAAATTATATATATAGTGAATCCGGATTTATCTGATCCTTTTTTATTCCTTCTGCCGGGATATATCCCGATCATCGAACCTTGAAGATACTTATAGAAAAATGCCCCGCCTGGACTATATCCAGGGGGCAAGTGGCTCACATTCGGGTATTCCCGTTAATTCCTAAAAAGTAATACCATTACCCAAACCAGCAACTCCGTTTTTTGGAAATCGGGTTGCCGGAATCACTTTTCCGGTAAGTATAGACTAAGGCGGCATTCCTAAACCGAACTTAAATCAGAGATGAAACTCCTTTTAATTATATTATTCGCATATTTAACCTATCGTTTTTTACAAAGACTCATGTTTCCTCAGCGGAACGAAGGTTCAGGTTTTAGAGTGGTGTATCCAGACAGAGAATATTCTTCCGGGGAAAAAGATATCTCCGCGAAAGGAAGAGTAGTAGAAAAGGGAGAATGATCTAAGGAATGAATATCCGATTTTCCTATTTTATAATTTTGTTATACGCGTTTCTCTTTGTTTCCTGTTTAGGAATGAGCGGAGAATTCGGCTGGGCTTTGGTGGATGAGACCAAACAAAGTCTGCTGGAGAAAAAATTCACTACAGTTCAGGAATTTACTCTTACTAGGGAGAAGTTGATCTTTCCCACAAACAAAACATTAGTTTATATTTATAAATTTTCCAGGATGCCAAATCCAGAAGCAGAGATCTATGTAAGTTTGAGCAGATTCCAAGTTGGCTTTAACGAGATAGAAGTAAAACGTAAAAGGCCAGAAGTTTCCAGCTCCAGTATCACAGGTCGTTTCCAAGAATTGATCGCAGGCAAATATTTAGTCAAGGTCTCCTACGAGGGAGAAGTGATCGATCAAGTTGAATTCAGAGTAATAGAACCGGAAGAGAGAGAAGAAGAAAAAGAATCCGGTGACGATGTGGAAAAATACACTAAAGCAAAGAAGAGTTTAAATTAAGCACCTCTGCACAGGATGTGCAGGCGAAGGGGAAGGCAAAAATTTACTCCAAGAAGTTGTTTCGTTAAGTATTTCGGAAAGATCCTAATATGTATCTCCTGAAAGTGGATCCCTTGGATAAGGATCTCTTTGCATCCCGTCTTCTAAAATTTTATTGATCCTTTCTATATTTTTTAAAGCAAGATTGATCTCTGTTTGATTTCCCACTTTTAGGATCTCTTCATTCATCTTCTTGGATTGTCCGTAATCCTTATCAAATTCATATAATACGGATAATCTTTGCATTGCCCGCGGCCCAGGAGAAGTATCCAGCTTAGTTCTAATAATATCCATTTTTTCTTTGGATTCTTCCATCTCCAAACTTTTGAGTCTGTATTGAGCCATGTCTTGGTCGTTCGTTCTCTCTAGGAGACCTTTTTTGATCTGTAATAATTCCTTTTTGCCTAGGGAATATTTTTCTTCTTCTAATTTTAAATTTTCCCTAAGTCGATCGTATGCCTGGATAGATCTAATGAGTTCTTCTTTTTCTTTAGGAGGTTTTTTCTCATATCTGTATAGTTTAGAGATCCCTAAATAAGCAAGGACTTCCATTCGGATCCTTTCTTGTGAATCCGTAAAAGATAGATCAGAAGCAGTTGCTTTTTCCTGCTCTCTAATCTGCAGCCAGTCTTCGTAATATTTTTTGCCAGATTCTAAATTGCCTAGTTTACTTTCGAAAAAATTCCCCAGTTCAAATGCATAGATCCCTTTTTTCTTTGGATCGGGTTCTGAAAGATAATATTTTTCGTAAAACTCCGCAGCTAAAACATATTGTTTGAGTTCCGTATGTAAAGAAGCGATCGCACGATATACATAAGCAATCTCTGCTGGAGTTTTATTTTCTTTTAATGCGAGGGCCAAAAATTTTAAGAAGAAGTCTAGAGACTTTGCTTTTTTACCCGAGGATTTTAGCTCTTCTGCCAAGGCTAAAACTATTTGAGAATGTTCAGGATCTAAACGAAATGCAAGCTCGAGTAAAGCGGCATAAGCGAAGAAGTCTGTATTTCTTTTATAATCAAATAAAACAAAGATCCCCTGCCCGCTCACAGAGGTTTTATTCACTACTTTTAGCCTTTCCTTGTTTTCATTCTCCGAATCTTTTACGAATTTCGCTAAGGCAAAAACTATGTCCGCGTCTTCTCTAGACTTTCTTTTGAAAAATGGATAATAATTATTCTCGAATGAATCTTTATAAGCGCTGGCTGCTCCTTTTAATGAATCATCCGCAGTTTTTACATTCTGTTTTGCAAGACTGATATCATTTGAAGTAACCTTGCGAGCATTCGCAGGGGGATTAGATTCAAAGATCAGATCCTTCTCCCTTGCCGAAGAAGCTTCTAAAAGATGGACTCTATCCTTTGCATTTTCCAGATCTAGAGTTGCTTTTTCTAATTCTTTTTTGACCTTAGCGTGTTGTCTTGCTCTATCGACTTCGTTTGTATCGTATAATTCTCTCAGTCTTTCTTCTTTTGGAAATGATTCTTCTGTATGAGAAAAATCTCTATATCTGAGTGCCGCCAAGGCTTCTTCCAATGCCTTGAAGTTCTGTTTCTTCTTTGAATATTCTTGGCTGAGTAACCAATGTAGTTCGAATAAAATAGGAGAATCACGAAGTTGTTGTCCCCCAGTTATCTTTCCTAACATTTTTAAGATCAAAAGACGAAGAGTGTTTCGATCTGTTTTTTCTGTGAAGATACGACCAAGTCTTCTTTCTTCTTCCGTTCTTTTTGGATCCACGAATTGAGCATAGTAAGGATCTAAAACCTGACGGATCATTGTGATCGGATCAGAAGCAGTGTCAGAAGAATTGAGTAAGTTCTCCTTTAATGTTCGGAGAGTTGCTGGAGGGATTACCTCATGAGGAAGTTTATAAATACCTGCAGGATCTAGTCTTTGGTCCTGCTCATCCGCCTCGGTTCGGACGCCTACTCCTAACCCAAAAATGATCAGGAGTAACACGCCCACTATTAGGCGGGCTTGTTTCATTTCGCCCCGGCACCCAACTCCGCTAATTCTTCAGATCCTAGAATTTTTTCGATATCGATCAGGATGATGAACCTATCGTCCTTTTTACCGACACCCGTGATATAACGGGAGGAAATTCCTTTGATTGAAGGAGGAGGAGGATTGATTGTTTCTGGAGGAAAAAGAGCTACGTTAGCTACCTTATCAACTATGATACCGACGGATTCTCCGCCAATTTTTACCACGATCGCACGGTCATAACCTTGCTCATGGGAATGGGGAATATTAAGTTTTACACCTAGGTCCACCATCTTCACTACTTTACCACGGATATCCATGATACCTGCGAAGTAGTTTTTGGATCTAGGAACCTTTACCAGGTTATGGATCTTGATGATCTCATCAACGAGAACGATTGGAAGAGCGTATTCTTCCTCTCCCAAGCTAAATAGAATGTACTGGTGTTCGATTTCGGCGGACATTCCCCCTCCTTTAGAAACGGGTGAATCCGTAGTAATAAAAATACGATCCAGAACCTAAAAAGATTACAACTTTTGAAAAAAGCGGATCGCGTTTCCTCAGTATCCAGTCCAATCCGCCAAAAAGCAAACCGAAAACGGCGAGCGAAAATCCGAGCAAATAAAAATCCATGTACGCATACCAGATTCCTAGAGCGGATGCAAGGCCTAAAGAATAGTCCTGTAGATCTCCCCAGATCCTTCTTTTGATCCTGGTCCATAAGGGCTCTTTTTTCTCTCTTTGGAAAAATCTTTTCCAGGATCTAGGATTTCTATCGATCCCAAAAATATGATCGTACTTGGTGGAAACTTCCCAAGGTTTAGGAGTCCTTCTCTCCGGTCCCCCCAATGGTTCAGGAGAAACTCCGTACGCCCCGCCCATAATCTGCAAAGCATCCTTATCAGGAAGAGAAGATAATAAGTCTCTAAATGGTGCGAATCTGGAATAAAGAGGATAAGACCTACCTGTGGTTAGGTCGGTCTCTTTTAGGATGGATCCATCTCTAATAGTGGAAACATAAATGCGGCCATTCTCTCCGGCGGCTTCCAAAGTAAGTCTGATCTTACGATCATGAAAATGAAAGTCCGCCTGGAGAATATCTCCATCTGGAGTTTTAGCTTGGTAGGATTTTGTATATCCTTTGGCTGGAGGAAACTCGGGTTTCCACCAACGTCTTAAAAGAGAATAGTCCTGGAAGGAGGCCATACAGCAACATGATCGGCAAATTTTGAATTTTGCTTTAGGCTTTGATAGTTGCTAATTTCGAGTCGGGAGAGTTCCCGATGAGGATGGCGGGCGAAAAAGACCGGGTCTTCGATTCGATTTCCCGGTCTTTAGATATCAAAAGAATATCTTATTTGCCTTTCTTCTTATGACGATTCTGTCTTCTTTTTTTCTTCCTCTTATGAGTCGCGATCTTTCTTCGCTTTCTTTTTTTACCGGAAGGCATTCGGTTCTCCTGATTCTGTTCCTAACCTGTCAGGAAATTATTCGGTGTACTTTTGTAAACCTTTATTTTTACGGATCTCGGCTACCATATTCTTGATATCACCTATTCCTTCTTTAGAAGCAATGAAAAGAACGTCTTCCTCTTCAACGACTACGATATCCTGCACTCCAAGTAATGCAGTGAATTCTTTTCTAGTTTGAGTGACGTTGTTTCCGGATTTATAAAATAGAATTTCTTTACCGATATGACGATTGCCTTGGTTATCTCCAGGCAATACTCTTTCCAATGAAAGCCAAGAGCCAACATCGTCCCAAGAGAAACTTGCTTCGACCATTCGGATACGAGCACTCTTTTCCATGATTGCAATATCAACCGGCTCGGATGGTAGAAGTTTGAATGCTTCTCCCAGATCTCCCATCTTCTTAAATGGAAATCTATCCTTAAGAGGTTTTAAAATTTTAGGAGAATGTTTTTCGAACTCATCTAAGATCAAACTTGTCTTCCAAAGAAAGATCCCCGGGTTCCAATAGAAGTTTGCTTTTTTAATATACTTGAGAGCAGTTTTTACATCCGGCTTTTCGAAGAATGATTTTACTTCGAATCCATGTTTAGTTGGTTTTCCAGAAGCGATATAACCGTAACCTACTTCAGGACGATTTGGTTTGATACCAAGTAGAACCAAATGTTCATCTGCTTCTTTTAAAGCCTTTTGGATACTCTTTGCAAATTCTTTGTCTGAATTTACCCAAGCATCTGCAGAAAGTACAACCTGAATTGGATCTCCAAACTTCTCCTTAAAATATAAAGAAGCGAGAGCAATGATCGGTGCAGTGTTTTTTCCTTCAGGCTCAATGATAAAATTATTCTCTGGGAAACTTCTTTCCTGAGCAAGTATCGCTTTTTTTAAAGTAGCATTTGTTCCTATAAAAACTCTATCAGGACTTGTGATCGTATAAGCACGATTCAAAGTCTCTTTTAAGAGAGTGTTTTTAGAATATACTTTCTGGAGTTGTTTAGGAGTGGAAACTCTGGATCTTGGCCAGAATCTTTCTCCCTTTCCTCCCGCCATGATGAGTACTACGGGTTTGTCTTGTGTCATTTATTCCACCTCTTTAGGTTTGGGGGCGGACTTTTTCTTACTCAAAGATTTAGGATCTCCAAAAACTGTATCGGAAGGAAGAAGTAGAACATCCACATTCTCTCCGATATTATCGTAAAGTAGGAATTCCTTCATATCCGGATTCTTCTTTAGAAAATCCTTATATTGTTCCCATTTCTTTTTGGAAACTGCAAGTTTTGCTTCTTCTTGTATAGAGTAAGATTCCGCCTTTTTTAAGGCTTCTATTCTTTCTAACTTTTTAGCCAAAATATAGTTAGGATTACGGAATATATTCGCGATGAGTATCGGATCAGGAATATCCAGACTGATAATGCGAACCGATTCTATCTTAAGCCAGGAAACTTCATTCGAGAGAATTCTAACGATATCGTTCCTTAAAAAGGCAGAGATAGAATCTTTGTTTAAATTGATATTTTTCTCATCTTCTATCCCAGCTCTAAGCTTGGACTGAAAAATATTAGAGAGATATTTTGCTCTTCCTTGGTCAGTTCTTCCTCCGGAGAGAAAAAACTTTTTGGATCCTTCTTCCTCTAAATGAAAGGATAGGTCCAATTTCGCTCTGATCTTACCTTCTTCCGATTTTTCGGAGAATAATCCGGAAGAAAGATCGTGATGTATCTCTAACTCTAAAGCCAATGAGTTTAAGGATTCTTTACGAACGGACTTTTCCCAGAATTGGATCACAGCGGGCTCATAGGCAAAGCCCGGACCACGAATAAAGGAAACTAACTTAGAATCTTGTTCCCAGACAAGCAGGGCTTCTCCTTCTTTTATAAAAAAAAGCGGATAGGATACAAGTATGATCCCCGCTAATATAAATAGAATGAAAAGTGCCCGGCCTATCTTTCGGAACATTTAGGCGGAAGGAGCTTCTTTTGCTGCTTCTTCTGTATAAAGTTTGATTACTTTGGAAGGAATGATCGTGGAGATCGCGTGTTTGTACACCAAACTCTGCTTATTCTCCTGCTCAAGGACTATAGTAAAATTATCAAAACTTACCACTTTCCCTTTTAAAGGAACTCCGTTAAGAAGATAGATGGTCAATTCTAGTTTTTCTTTTCTAGCCGTATTGAGCAGTTGGTCCTGTATATTATTTTTAGCAGACATAGATTTTTATCCGTTTATATTTTTATCTTTTTATACGCTTCACTCGGATGGATCGGTTCCAAGATCTTTTGCTTTCGAAACCAAGTAATCTGACGTTTGGCGTAATTCCTATGAGACTGGCTTAAATTCCCAAAGAATGTCTCAAGGTTGGACGTTCCTTTAATATTTTCAAGCGCGAAATTATAACCTAAGGACTGAAGACCGGGACAATCTTCCCCGTATTTATCTGAGACCCTTTTTGCTTCTTCTGCCATTCCAGATTCTATCATTTTTTTGGCCCTGGAATCGATCCTGCTATACAATTCCTTTCGATCCAGATCTAAGAAGAAGGCCCCGAGTATATTCAAATTTTTGGAAATTAGGGCGCCCTTTCCCTCTTCCACTTTTAGTTCGGACCAAAGAGTTCCCATCCAATTTACTTCTAAGGCTCTTCCGTATCTGTAGTTATCGTTCGGAAAGATTTTTTGGAGAGCTTTGGGATCTAGCTTCTGGAGCTCCTTAATTCTTTCTTCCATACTTAAGGATTCCACTTTCCCTTTTATTTCTTCAGTGATTTTTGGAACGGGAAACATTCCGTACAAAAAAGCATTTAAATAGAACCCTGTGCCTGCTGTTAAAACTGGGATTTTGCCTCTGGAAAGTATATCATCCAGTGCTTCTTCTGCCTTTGTTACAAATTTTGCTGCGTCTATGGATTCGGAAGGTGAAAGAAATGAAACTAGATGGTGGGGGATTTTTTCGCAGTCTTCCTGGCTTGGGGCTGCAGTCCCAATACTTAACTCTTTGTAGATCTGTCTGGAGTCAAAGGAGATAATTTCAAAACGGGAAGGATCTAATTCTCTCACCAGAGCCGTTTTTCCGGCCCCGGTAGGAGCGGTGATGATCAGAATGGAAGGAAAAGGGGGAATTATTCCTCCTCCTCTTCCTCGTCTTCTTCCTCTTCAAGTGGTTCTTCTACGATACCACCTTCTTCTTCTTCGAAACCTGCATCAGAATCGTACTCTAAGTTTTCTTCTGGAAACTCTTCTTCTTCCACTCGAGCGACACGAGACCTGGATTTGGAAGGAGGACGTTTACTTTGATCGGCTCCACATTTAGGGCAGATTTTTACTTCTTTGTTTAGATCGTAGAACTTAGTTCCACAAGTATGACAGGTGAACTTTTTACCCAGAGGATTGAGGGAAGATTTGGATGCAGAAGACTTTTTGGTCCCTGCAGGCTTGCTTGTGCTAGCAACTTCCTTCTTTTTTGCCGGAGGAGTTTTTTTCTTAGGAGCACTTTTTTTCACCGGAGGTTTGGACTTCGGTGCAGCTTTTTTCTTAACCGTTTTCTTAGCTGTTGCCATCGGAATTGACCATGCTGGAAGACACCTATTCCGATTCAAGTTGAAAAAGGTATATTTTGTAAGTCCTTTTAAAAAAAACGTATAAAATGTAGCTCTTCAAAATATTCAAGGTTTATGGTCCATCTGAGCGTAAATGTAAACAAAATTGCAACTTTGAGAAACTCCAGAGGTGGAAATCATCCGGACCTGATCTATCTATCCAAACTAATTTTGGATTCCGGCGCTCACGGAATTACAGTTCATCCCAGAGAAGACGAAAGACATATAAAAAAAGACGACGTATTCGATCTGCGGGAATTTCTCACGTTCTACAATAGGGATAAAAAGAAGAAGATAGAATATAATATGGAAGGAGAACCTTCTTCCCGATTTTTAGATCTTGTTCTGGAAGCAAAACCGGACCAGGCGACGTTAGTTCCAGTAACTCCAGGAGAGATCACTTCTGATCATGGTTTCGATTTGAAGAAGGACTCCTCAGAATTGAAAAATTATATCCGAAGTATCCAAGATGCTGGCATCCGGGTTTCTATCTTCATGGAGACGGATTTAGAGAATCTTAAATTAGTAAAAGATACCGGCGCGGATCGTGTAGAATTTTATACAGGTCCTTATGCCCACGCTTTTGATCATTCTCCTGAAAAAGGTAAATCCTCTTTCGAATCTTTCAAAAACGCGGCTGAGTTCCTACAGTCCCAGAAAATAGGGATTAACGCAGGCCACGACCTGGATCATTTCAATCTTCCTCTATTCTCTCAACTTCCAGGTTTGGAAGAAGTGTCCATCGGCCACAGACTAATGTCTTACGCACTCGAAGTCGGGTTAGAGACATCCGTGAAGGAATATCTAAAGGCTCTTAGCTAATTTTCACGCGAAGCCGCGAAGACCGCTAAGGTTTGTTATCGATTAAGGGAAAAAACCTTCTTTCCTTTGCGACTTTGCGTGGAACTAGTTCATTTAACTTGAACAGGAGAGTCCGAAAGTTCTTTGGCGAGTTCCTTGAAAGAAGAATAATTCGAATCTTCTGAAAGTAGTAAAAAAGCTGCTTTTTTTAAATTCGCGGAGAGTAAGGAAGTCTCTGAGTTTGTTTTGGCTAATTCTTCTAAATTTGATTTAAAACTCAAAAGATGTTTTTTGGCAGAAACCTGGTCCTTTATAGAAACCGCTTTTTTGAGTTCTTTCCAGGATTGTGTGGCTTTATTCCCTGAAACCAGATCCTTGGGGGTCCTACCGAATTCTCCACTTAGGTCCCAGACCTTTTTATATGGATGGTTCTTTTCCAGAAATTTATAATATTCGGAAGAAGGTTTGAATGTGTTCGGTTTTGCTTTAGAGATTAATTCTTTGTCCAGTCCACATTCTGCAAATATTCCTTTGGTTAAGGATTCTTTGGAAATGGATTGAATTTCTATAAGTTTAGAAACGGATTCGGAAGCTTCTGCAATATTCCCTTTTTTGCATGCGGAGATTGCAGTTTTATACAAAACTTCTTCCTGGTCCGCGAGAGCAGATTTTTCGGATTCCAATTTTAAAGAAGAAGAGAATGCAAGTTCTTGGTAAAGAGGATCGTTTGGATCAGAATTTTTTGCTCTGACTGCGTATTCCCAAGCAGATTGATTTTCTCCCAAAGAATCGTATAAAATGGATAAATTATAACAAGCGAGTCCCCTATCTTTTCTCAGGGATCTGCAGGAAGATTTTAATAAATCTAAAGAAGATTTTCTTTCTTCTTCTGTTCCGTAAAAATCTAGGATTGCCTGTTCTTGTATGAGTTCCGACCCGAATCTTCCCCCGCCTGGGACGGAAACAGAAGTGCAGTAAAAAGTTCCCACAAAGCAGAAAAAACTAAGAATACAGAACTTTTCCAAAACTTTATAGAATAAGAGATTTCGGGGGAATAGATTGACAATGCTTGTTCCGGGTGGAAAATGATCGAAAATCAACCTTGAAAAAAGAGGACCCGATTTGAAAAGCTTGAGATCCCTCTCCTTATCCTTTCTTTCAGTTATCTTATGTACGAGCATCTTCTTCTGCCAACCCTCTTCCGGAAATTCCAAGACCACGGCAGATTTCACTCTCAAAGATTTTGACAGCGTAGTCAAGACTGTTGAGGGAAACTATATAGATAAAAATATAGATAAAAACCGTGCCTATAAGGACGCAGCGGTTTTTGCACTTCTATCTTTGCCTCATGGCCTCTATCTATATCCGGAAAGTTATTTTACTGATCGAGAAAAATACGAAGAGTCGGATGATATTTTCCCGGGCAAATCTTTCAAACTTTCTCCGGAGGACAAATTTGTTCTATTCGATCCGGATTATAAAGAAGTAGAGAAGATCCGAGACAGAAAATTAAAAGAAGAGTCTAACAAACCTAAACTTTCAAATGACGAGGTTCTCAAGTTAGTTGAAAGGGAGAAGGTCCGCAAAAAAGTTCTGACCGCTAAATGGGAACAGACCAATTTTTCCAAAAAAGACTTTGATAGAGTCCTTGCTTATCTCGAAAAAAATCTGCAAAACTATACAACTCCTCCACTCAAAGACCCATTTGGAGAAGAAGATACTAAAGATAAAGAGCCATTCAGCATCAAGGATGTATATCTAGCTGCTGCAAACGGTTATCTTTCTTCTTTAGATCCACATAGCCAAGTATTCCTAAAAGCTGCCTGGGAAGAATCCATGGCAAAAATCGAAGACGGAAGTTTCGAAGGAATTGGAGCAATCTTGAGTGGCGGCGGTAATAAAGAAGTTATCGTAGAAAACCCATTAGAAGGAAGACCTGCAGTTACTGCTGGTGTTCGCGCAGGAGATGTGATCCTTGCAGTGGATGGAAAATCCACAAAAGGAATGTTACTCGACAAAGTAGTCGAAAGGATCAAAGGAAAAAAAGGATCCAAAGTAATTCTCACCATCCGCAGAAAAGGTGTGGCAGGAACTTTGGCGATCGAAGTGATCCGAGATACTATCGAGATCCGAAATATTACGAGTAAGCTGATAGACAATCATCCTTATATCGGATATATCAAGCTAACTGGTTTCGTAAAATCAGATCCATCTGTTGATAAAGAATTCGTTCAACATTTTAAAGAATTAGAAAAACAATCTACTGGTAAAGGAACCAAACTAAAAGCGCTAGTTCTGGATCTTAGAAATAACCCAGGTGGTTATTTGGATCTAGCAATTGATCTTGCAGATATGTTTGTGACTAACGGACTTATCGTTTCCGTAAAAAGTCCGAACAGAAGTCCTGAAGATTCTAATGCAGGTAAAAAAGATCTAACTGATCTACCTGTTGCAGTTCTAATCAATGCAAAGTCTGCTTCTGCTTCTGAGATTGTAGCTTCTGCACTTAAACATCACGGTCGTGGTTTGATCCTGGGAGAGAGATCGTTCGGAAAAGCAACCGTTCAAAAACTACAAGAGTTAAGAGGAAACGGAGCTTATTATATCAAACTTACTCAGTCCAGATATTATGCACCTTCCGGAAATACGATCCAAGTAGTCGGAGTTAAACCTGATGTGGATGTTTCTTCCGAAGAGGATGGTAGTTTCCCATTTCATTACCGCGAAGAAAACATGTGGAATCACCTTCCAGAGTTACCTTCTTCTGCTGAAGAAAAAAGCCATTTCGACGTGAAAAAATTAGAAGGCTGGGTAAAATCAAACGGACAAGCGGAGAAGTTCATACAAGAACATAAGAACGATCCGATCAAGCCTGACTTTCAATTGATCCGTTCTATAGATTACGTAGATGCTCTTTTAAATACTGGTACAAAACGTAAGTAATCAATCTAATCTCGGCGGTGTAAAGCCGCCGAAAATCTGTATAAATGCCAAGAATTAAAACCGATTTTTTAGTCATTGGGAGCGGTATTACCGGCCTTTTCCAAGCATTAAAACTTTCTAATGTAGGCGAAACAGTGATCGTGACCAAAAAGTCCGATTACGAGTCTAATACCAATTATGCTCAGGGCGGGATCGCCTCCGTTTTTGCTCAAGGAGACAAATTCGAAGATCACGTAACAGACACACTGGAATCAGGAGCAGGCCTCTGTGATCCGGAAGCAGTCCGTGTTTTGGTAGAAGAAGGTCCTCCTCTAGTCAAAGAACTTTTAGAATACGGCGTTCCATTCAACCTAAACCAAGAGGGTGAATTCGATCTTCATAGAGAAGGTGGACATGGAACAAATAGAATTGTTCACGCTCATGACAGAACAGGTCACGAGATCGAAAAAACACTTTTACAGATCGTAAAACAAAACCCAAATATTAGAATATTAGAATACCATACTGTGGTAGATCTGATCACTCCTCACCATCTCAAAAAGAAGGGACTTATCTGTTTTGGAGCTTATGTTCTCTCCAACCAAACAGGAGAAGTAATCCCAATCCTTGCTAAAAAAACAATTATTGCAAGTGGTGGATCAGGACAGGTATATTCTCATACTACAAATCCTAAGATCGCAACCGGAGATGGAGTTGCCTGTGCTTATCGTGCAGGAGCAGAGATCCGAAATATGGAATTTTACCAATTTCATCCTACTTCTCTTTATCATGAAAAAGGTGATTCATTCCTAATTTCAGAGGCAGTCAGAGGAAAAGGTGCAGTATTGCTTGGAATGGACGGGGAACCGTTCATGAAAAAATACCATCCGATGGCTGATCTTGCCACAAGAGATATAGTTGCAAGAGCGATTGACGCGGAAATGAAGAAGTCCGGAGATCCGCATGTATGGTTGGATATCTCACATAAACCTGCTGCAGAAATTAAAGAAGCCTTCCCTTCTATTTATGCAAAATGCCTTGAGCTGGGAATAGATATCACTACGGATCCGATCCCAGTTGTGCCTGCGGCCCATTTTATGTGTGGAGGAATTGCAACTGACCTTTGGGGAAAAACTAGAATAGAGAATTTATTCGCTGCGGGAGAAGCTTCCTGCACTGGAGTACACGGTGGTAATCGTCTGGCATCTAATAGTTTATTAGAATGTCTTGTATTCTCCAATCGTATCGCAGAAGAGATCCGTAAAAATCCACCTGATTTCTTACCTGAACATAAACAAATTCCTGATTGGGACAAAGAGGGTCTGGTAAATACGGAAGAATGGGTATTGATCTCCCATGATCTTTCGGAGATTAAAAACACAATGTCCAATTATGTGGGAATTGTTCGCTCTAATCTACGTTTAGAAAGAGCAAAAAGAAGAATGGACCTGATCTATGCAGAAGTTAGAGACTATTATAATAGAACAATAGTCACAAATCCTCTATTAGAACTTCGTAATTTGGTTTTGGTGGCTGAATTGATTATTCGTTCTGCACTTGCCAGGCACGAAAGTAGAGGACTACATTATTCTACTGATTATCCAGAGAACAGATCCCCATCCAGACATGATACAATTTTGATCAATGATCTGGTCCATGGGGACCTGCAAGCGCCTCTTTAGATTATCTTACGCAGCGAACAAAATATCTGCTGGTTTTGCTAAATGTTTCGTCGTCGCCAAATTTATCTCTGGTAAAAGATACTGCTCTAGCTGTTTTACCTGCTATATCCTGCTCGTTAGCTGTGGAACTCCAATAGAAAGACTCTATGGTATCTGGAAATTTTAACAGCATGAAGTTGCGGCTATTTGAGCTTAAATATTTTAGCTCGATAAAACTAGCAACTCTCCAATCTGTATGACCACCTGTGTTATCATTTGCACAGGAATCATATGCTTCCGAACTACCTGGAATCCCTATCGGAGATACATTTGTAAGTGTTTGAGGAAGTCCTAAGGTATTACAAGAATTCAGATCTACATTACAATATTGTAACTCTTCTGCTCCGAAAGAACTAGGATTGGCAAGTGTTCCACTTGCTCCTCTACAATTGAAAGAATTTGCATCTCCGCTGAATACTTGGCCTTGGCTACAAGTCTTCCACATTAACCCGCCACTAGCATCAGTTGTTGTTCCATCTCCATTATTAGTGAAACTTTGGAAAAACAGTGCACCCGCGATTAAATCGCTATCATCTTCTTCTCTGAAGCCGTAAGGACTACGATCCAATTTCTCTTCACAACCCATCGCGAGCATACTAAACGCGAATAAGGTGAATAATGATCTTATTATATAATATACTTTTCTCATTTCTTTTTCCTTAGAACGCGTGGCTGAAGTTTACGAATAATTGTTCGTCTTCTTTTGATTTTGCCCAGTCGATCATAATGATCGTTGCCTGGTTCCAAGCGATCCTGAGTCCGAGACCATGTGAATATTTATAATCCTTAGTTCCAACCTTATGTTCGTCGTCCCAAACTCGTCCGAAGTCCATGAATGGCACTAAGTTAAATGCGAAGTATTCATCTCCTACTTTTAAGGATCCGAATTTCCATCTCACCTCCAGGTTACCCCAGCCCATCATTCTTCCTACGAAGCGGTCCTGTTTGTAACCACGGATGGTACGAATACCTCCGAGTCCTCCGATCAAACCTTCTGTTCCCCACATGTTACGGTATTCGAAGAATGGAACATCTCCTTCGGAGAGTCCTGCTCCAAAACGAGAAGCGATAACGAGTTTTTCGAAAGCTTTCGGAAATGGACTCCAGAAGAATTTTCCCTGAGCAAAGTATTTTTGGAAATTGAAGTCTGAACCGAAAGCCTTGCTGTTCTTTTCAAAGGTTCCTTCTAAGAAAACTCCGCTGTTTGGATCAGGTTCGAAGTCACGAGTATCATATACTAATGCAAGACGAACTGCATTTACGTATCCACCGTGATAACCTAAGATCTTTCCTGCTTCTGCGTCTTCGGTCAGACGGGTTTTGGCGTTAGGCACATATGCACCGTAATCCATACCTAAAACCGGATCGAAACCTTGTGCTTTTTTTCCATCGAAAGTTCTGATAATATTTTCAGAAATTTTCATCCCGGCGACTAAACGAACAGTCCCGCCGAAGAAAGATCTCTCAGTACTCGTATTAATCATTGGAGTTTCGATAATGTATCCGTTGTACATTCTGTTAGTAACAACGAATCCAGGCTGGCTCTGAACTCCGTAGTAAGTATTCCCACCAAAATTGACCGGATCTTGAGGACCTCCAGGTCTATAATAGCTATTATTTCTTTGTTGGTCCGCGAAGGTAGCGTTTGTGTAATAATCTCCGCCCGGCTGGTTACGGTCATAATAATTCAGAGTTTTTAGGGAACCTTCACCTATTCCAAAATAGAGAGTGGTAGGTGTAATTGTCAGAAACGCATCTGCACGAAGACGCCATTGCGTATTCGCAATAAATGGCATATCCAAACTGAGCTGATGGTATTGAGCATTTTTGCTAGTATTAAAATACTGAGCAAAGAACCTAAGTCTGTATGGAGTATAATCGAATAACGGATCTGATTTCAGACCGTTATTATAAGCATACGCACGAACACCAAAACCGACACCTTCAAGTGGATCTGAATTAATAAGAGGAAGTCCGGTAGGATACCAACCTTCCCTTTTAACTGCTAAGTCTTTTGCACAAAGCTGTTTAGATGTATCCATATGAAACGGTAAATTTTTGCGAGCAGCTGGCTTCTCGCATCCCGGTTCAGGAATATAATCATCGGCGCTTAATTCTAGAACGCCTGCCACAAAACAAATCGCTAGCACCAGCGATTTAATTTCTTTAATCCTCATGTACACTCCGGATTTAAGATTTTAAGTTCGTTAGTTATTGAAGTTGGAAGAGCTTATGTCAATTGAAAATTTCGAATTAGGGTTTTGGTGACCCCGTTCATCACGCAAAAGTTCCCTTTCATCACAGGGGTTATAAAAAAATTATCTAATTATACATTAGTAAAACACGATTTCGACTCAGATATAAGAGATATATAAGTAGACCCTCGTTTAGGAAAACGAGGGTATTATGAATTTGTAAATTATCTTACGCAGCGAACAAAATATCTGCTGGTTTTGCTAAATGTTTCGTCGTCGCCAAATTTATCTCTGGTAAAAGATACTGCTCTAGCTGTTTTACCTGCTATATCCTGCTCGTTAGCTGTGGAACTCCAATAGAAAGACTCTATGGTATCTGGAAATTTTAACAGCATGAAGTTGCGGCTATTTGAGCTTAAATATTTTAGCTCGATAAAACTAGCAACTCTCCAATCTGTATGACCCCCTGTGTTATCATTTGCACAGGAATCATATGCTTCCGAACTACCTGGAATTCCTATCGGAGATACATTTGTAAGTGTTTGAGGAAGTCCTAAGGTATTACAAGAATTCAGATCTACATTACAATATTGTAACTCTTCTGCTCCGAAAGAACTAGGATTAGCAAGTGTTCCACTTGCTCCTCTACAATTGAAAGAATTTGCATCACCGCTGAATACTTGGCCTTGGCTACAAGTCTTCCACATCAACCCGCCACTAGCATCAGTTGTTGTTCCATCTCCATTATTAGTGAAACTTTGGAAAAAGAGTGCACCCGCAATCAGGTCACTATCGTCTTCTTCTCGGAAGCCATAAGGACTACGATCCAATTTCTCTTCACAGCCTATCGCGAGCATACTAAACGCGAATAAGGTGAATAATGATCTTATTATATAATATACTTTTCTCATTTCTTTTTCCTTAGAACGCGTGGTTGAAGTTTACGAATAGCTGCTTATCTTCTTTGGAAACAGCATAGTCGAACATGATGATCGTTGTTTGGTTCCAAGCAATCCTGAGTCCGAGACCTCTGGAATATTTATAATCCTTAGTTCCAACCTTATGCTCGTCGTCCCAAATCCGTCCAAAATCCAAGAATGGAACTAAGTTAAATGCGAAGTGTTGTCCAGCAACTGAAAGGGAACCAAACTTCCAACGAAGTTCGATATTACCCCAACCCATTGCACGTCCCACGAAACGGTCTTGTTTATAACCTCTTAATGTAGTACGTCCTCCGAGTCCGGAAATCACACCTTCTGTTCCCCACATGTTCCTATATTCGAAGAATGGAGCATCACCTTCAGTAACGGAGAAACCGCCTCGCCCTGCGATAACCAATTTGTCGAAAACCTTCGGAAACGGACTCCAGAAGAATTTTGCCTGAGTGAAATATTTGGAATAATCGAAATCAGATCCGAAAGTTTTTGCAGATCTTTCGTAAGTTGCTTCTAAGAAAACACCTTGGTTTGGATCCGGTTCCAAGTCTCTTGTGTCATACACAACACCTAAGCGAAGTGTATTTACCATACCACCATGGTAACCTAAGATCTTTCCTGAATTATAATCTTCGGTGATCTTAGTAGTACCGTTAATCGCCTTTCCACCAGAATTGATCCCGAGTCCATCTAAGTAAGGATCGGAAGCATTCGCAAGAGTTCCGTCAAATGCTCTTACAATATTCTGGGACATACGCATTCCCGCAACTAGTCGGACAGTTCCTCCGACATAAGATCTTTCTCCACTGAGCATTGCTGTAGGAGAGATTAAATTATATCGGTTGTACTGAGAGTCTGTAACTCTAAATCCGTTCTGAGCCGGAAATCCGTTGTATACAGAACCGTTAATATCTACAGGATCGCCAGGGCCACCTGGTCTAGTATAAGCCAAGTTTCTTTGTTGGTCAGCAAAAGTTGAGTTTGTATGAACCGTCCCACCATCCTGGTTTCTATCCGTATAACTTAAGGTTTGTAGAGAAGATTCTCCTAAACCGAAGAATAACGTATTCGGGTTGGCATCATAAACACCTTCACCTCTTAAACGCCATTGTGTTCCGAACACATAAGGAGCGTCGAAAGCAACGTCTTGATACTGACGTTGTTTTGTAGTATTGAAGTATTGAGCATAGATCCTGAATTTGTAAGGTGTATATTCAAAAAATGGATCTTCTTTTTTTCCATTATTATATGCGAATACACGAATACCATAACCAATCCCTGTATTCGGATCTGAATTTAAAAGAGGAAGTCCAGTTGGGAACCAACCTTCCTTCTTCTTTTCTAGATCCTTTTTACAAAGTTGTCTTTTAGGACTTATGTAAAATGGTAGATCCGTTCTCTCGGGAGGTTTTTCACAACCATCCAAGAGCCCTGGATCAGCGGAGATATTTTGAGTCGATACAAAGGCCAATATAGCAATTATGCCAATGCGAATGAGGAAATGCTTCATGCAGTACCTGGAAATTTTTATGGAATTCGCAATGTATAATAGTGTCTGACCCAATGTCAAATTTATTCCTGGAACCTTTTCTTTTGATCAAGGGTCATGGGCTTCAACTTGAACCTTATTCTAAAATTATTATACCGTTTGTTCGAAATAAGAATTTAATTTTTAACAATACTGAAATGTTTCAGTCTCGGAAAACATTTCAGTATTGGCGCGCGTGGAAATTTGTTATTCGCCTAATTTGATCAGAAGCTGGTCTTGGGAAACAATATCACCTGGATGAGCGAGTACCTCTTGTACTTTTGCATCTGCTCCAGCCTTCAATGCATGCTCCATCTTCATTGCTTCCACAACTGCTAGAGTTTGTCCTTTTTTTACAGAATCTCCAGACTTCACTTCTACCTTGATGATCTTTCCTGGCATTGGACTTTTGATCTCTAAAGAAGCAGCCTGTGCATCCGAAACTTCTCTTCCTTTGATCGCAAATTGGAATGTTTTTCCCTTTGTATGGATGAAAAGTTTCCCGCTTCTAAGTAATGCAACACTTCCATCAGGTAAAGAATAAGAACCATCTTCTTCTTTATTCCAAGAATAATGAGTGAGAAGTGACTCCCATTTTTTTTCAGGACCAAATAGTCTGGAAGAAGGATCACCCAGATCCAATACATATTCTTTTTCTTTCCATTGGAGTCGAAACAAGCGGTTCAAGATATTTCTCCCCAAACTCCGTTCGGCCCAACAGCATCCCATACGGAGGAAGTTTTTACTGTACGGTTTGCAAGAAAAGAAGCGGTTCTCATGAGTGCTTCTTTTTCTTCTCCAAATTCTTCCCAAACTACTTTATGTTTTTCTAAAAAGTGAGTATCTGTATTTCCCTTTACGAATTCAGAATGTTCCAATATTGCTTTTAGATAATTCAGATTTGTGATCGGCCCGAATACGATTATTTCTTCGAGACCTGCGATCAGATTTTTACGTGCTTCTTCTCTTGTTTTGCCGATCCCTATCACTTTCGCAAGCATAGGATCGTAATAAAGAGAAACTTCGGAACCAGTCACTACTCCCGAATCAATTCTTAGGTTTTGGGTCTCAGGGAATCTTGCGAGTTCTATCTTTCCGATAGAAGGTAGGAACTCATTCTCAGGATCTTCTGCGTATAATCTGACTTCGATTGCGTGTCCGCTTTGAGAAGGAGATTTTCCGGAGGTGAGTTTTTCTATACTCACACCTTCTGCAATTCGGATCTGCCATTCGACTAGATCGAAACCAGTTACAGATTCAGTAACTGGATGTTCTACCTGAAGTCTCGTATTCATTTCCAAGAAGTAGAAGGATCCATCTTCTCCCAAAATGAACTCAACTGTTCCTGCGCCAATATAACCAATAGAAGAAGCGGCCTTAACTGCTACTTCACAAATCTTTTGTTTCAGTTCAGAAGGCAGATTTGGTGCGGGGGATTCCTCCACTACTTTCTGGTGTCTTCTTTGGATGGAACATTCTCTTTCGAATAGATGGATTACTCTTCCGGAAGAATCTCCGAATACCTGAACTTCTATATGCCTAGGATTTATAATATACTTTTCTAAAAATACTCTTGCATCCCCGAAAGCATTTCCTGCTTCTCTTTGGGCAGATTCTAATGCAGGTAAAAATTCTTCTTTCGAAAAGACACGTTTCATCCCCTTTCCGCCACCGCCTGCGCTTGCCTTGATCATGACCGGGAACCCGATCCTCTCTGCTTCTTTTAATAAAACAGAATGTTCCTGGGAATCCCCTTCATATCCAGGAACAACAGGAACTTTGGCCTTCTCCATTGCTGCACGAGAACGGATCTTATCTCCCATTAGGTCCACAGTTTCTGCTTTAGGTCCTAAAAAAGAAATTCCCGCTTTAGAAAGTTCTCTTGCAAATTCAGCCTTCTCGGATAAAAACCCATAACCTGGATGAACCGCATCCGCACCAGTTTCTTTGATGGCTCTTAATATATTAGGAATTACTAAATAAGATTTAGAAGGTTCTGACTCCCCTAAATAAAAAGAAAAATCCGCTGCTTTTACAAATGGCGCATCTTTATCTGCATCTGAATATACAGCTACAGTTTCAATGCCCAACTTTTTGCAGGTTTTTTGGATACGAAGAGAGATTTCTCCCCTATTTGCGATGAGTAGTCTTTTGATCACTTGGATTTAGAAGAGACAGGTTCACGCACTGTTCCGACCTCGGAATCTAATGCGATCTTTTCCTGGCTCATGGTTTCGTATAAGAAATCTCTAAAACTCTCCCAGGTCTCATGAGTCCAGGGTTCGTATCTTCCTATAAATTTATATCCCACTTTAGCAAACATAGGCTCCGTTTGGTAAGTTGTGATCCCTGATTTTAGGACAACTACCACAGGAATTTTATTCTCATATGCGAGTTTAATCATCCCTTTTTGCATAGGTTGTATAATTTCAGAATAAGAATTATGACCTTCTGGATAAACTATATAAGAAGTAGTAGAAAGTCCTTTTATTAAATTACGAACTGATACTGCGATTGTAGCAGCTTTAGAAGTTTCAAAAACCTGAGAGCCCATTGCCTTCATCCACCAATAAGCCACTAAAGTTTTTTTGATCACTTGGTTTGCAAGATACGGTTTATTTACTACTAGGCAATCATAAGGAAAATCTATTTCGTTTACATGATTTAAGAAGATCATATGACCCTTTTCAGGGATCTGCATTTCATTCTTTATCATTAGATCCGTTTTAGTCATTTTAATGACTGCGGTTCCCCAAGTTTTAGAACCCTTTAGAAAAGAGACGTACTGCTTTTCTCTATTACCTATGATCGCATAAAAAATCCCGGCGATCATATTCGGAAATGCTACCGTAAGTACCAGTCTTAGGGTTACGACATAGGTGCGTAATACCAGCTTACGATACTTCGGGGAAAACCTGCCCAAACGGCTTTCCATAAACTTGAGTGGATTCATGCGAACTATGCTTTAGTACATCACTGAACAAGGAAAGCAAATTCTTAGAAGTATTCAAAAGGAGAAACACGATTGCAATAAATCTTCTTGGACATAACTTACAATGTTCGCTTTAACTATAATGGAATTGCAGAAATAAAAAAGCCCGTCCCCTTTCGGAAACAGGCCTTTTCATTTTTTCAGAAGAATGGAAAGATCTTATTTATTCGGTTGGCTTGCCGCTGCAGCTTGTTTTCTTTTTGCAGCTCCTGGAGGAATTTTATCTCCCAGAAGTTTTTTACGAGTCTCAGCATCCCAACGAAGATACAGCTTATTGTCGATCTCGTCGTCATAAACTCTACCTAAAATATCTACAGCATCTCTACGGTAATCATCAGGAATTCTTTTATCGAATACAGGACTCATTCTATTATCTGCACGGACCAGTGGGTTAGTAGAGAAGTCATAAGTAACTCCTTCTACAGAAACAACTTCGCCAGGAGTGACCTCTCCGATCTCATTACGAGTCTCTTCAGACTTAGCATCAGATCTTTGCAGATAATAATTATCATAAGGATACTTAAGTTTGAAAATATTCATCGCATTGGCTCTTGCGTCCCTGCAAAGATTGATCGCTCCCAAATACATTTCGATACGATGTTTTCTATGCTCAGGTTGGAGCTTTTGGTGTTTTTCCAAATGTTTTTCTATTTTAAGTGCGTTATTCCTAGCTTCTTTGGCTTCTCCCAAGAATTGATAACCTAACTCCATATTTTTTTCGATGGTGTATTTATTCACCACGTAATGGAATTCTCTTGGGTTGTACATTCTGCGGGTATAAGGAGCTTCTCTATTCTCCTTAATGTCCGCGCGGATATAACTTGTTTTTCCGTATTCCACAGAAATATCCACAAGTGCTCTATCCATAGGATTGTTTGGATTTTTCTTTTCGATCGCTGTTTTTAGGATCTCTTCTGTTCTTTCCACATAAGCTTGAGAAAGTTCTTCCAAAAGAAGTTCCATTCCAAGTTGGGATTCCAAAAATCTACGATAAGAATTTACATAATTCCCTTCGAAGAAATACAAAAGTCCTTCTTGGTATAATCTTTTTAGTTCTTTGTATTTCGCGAGTCTTTCCCCATCTGCCTGGGTTTGCCCGTTTCCGGAGGATTTTACCTCTCCAGGATAATTTTTTACAACAGGCTCAATCGCTCTTAGATATGTTAAGAGTTCTATCCTCTTCTTATACGATTTCATAGAAACGGCTTCGCCGTGTAATAGAACTGGGGCGACTAACATCGCAATCATGAAAACGAGAAGTTTTTTCATTGGAGGACCTTTTCCTTAGCATCTTCCTGAGAAGACCGGGTTCAACCCGAAAATCGTGCTTTTCTTCTTAGTCTATCGGTTAGAATACGGTGAGAATTGACGCTTCCGGCTCGATTTTTCCGGAAATTCTTCGTATGACAGCAACTGCATTAGCCCAAGGCAAAAAAATCTCGTTTCGTAACAAAGAAGATACGGTCTGCCCTATCTGTAGCGAGGTCCACCAAAGAGAAAGTATGTTCCAAGGTGGAGGAAGGCTTATCGCAGGCAAACTCACCCAGGAATTACGTCGCTTATACGAAAAAAACAAAAAATTCGGCAGGGTCTCCCCTAACGATTACGTTCTAAACGTATGCCCACGTTGTCTTTATACTGCATTTCCTAAGGACTGGTCAAGCCTAGATGCGGATGAACTCGCAAAATTGAGAGAATCCGCAGAGATTCGACGTAAAAACATAGAGTCCATCATGGGACCTACTGATTTCTACCAGGAAAGAAACCTGATCCTGGGAGCTGCATCTTATCTATTAGCGATTGAATGTTACCAATCCAGAAAAGTGACAGTAGCTCCTACACCTAAAAAAGCGGTCTGTGCAGTCCGAGGTGCCTGGTACTTTGATGATGTAAATACAGAATTTCCAGGTTTAGGTTACGATAAGATCCGGGACCTTCTCTATCAAAAGTCTGCCGGCTGGTATACTGATACAATGGAAATCATGCAGTCCGGTTCCGAACCAGTGGATGCTGCTTCTTATCTACTCGGACCTGATACTGACAAAAACTGGGGATTTGACGGAGTTATTTATCTTTCCGCGTATCTCACAATGAAGTTCAAGGAAGAACTTGCCTCAGATGCTGCTTCTAAACTGAACCTTCTAATCCGTGCCAAAAGAACTCTCTCTAGACTGTACGGTTCGGGTAAGGCTTCTAAATCCAAACCTTCCGTGATCATTGATATGGCCAAAGAACTCTATGATGAATACAATAAGATCATAGAAGAAATGGGCGGAGAGAAATAAGAGAATTGTCTCACCCTTCTCCTCTTAGTCGTATTCCATCCCATTTTTGCTCCCGACTATGACAGAAGATCCTAGAAACTATGCCCTGCTGATTGAATTCGATGGTGGATGTTTTTTCGGATACCAAAGCCAGAAACAATCTCCCACAGTTCAGGAAGAAATAGAGAAGGCTCTGGAAATCCTGCTGAAAAAACAAACTAGGATCTGGGGAGCAGGAAGAACAGATACTGGTGTTCACGCTAGAGGAATGATCGTAAATTTTAAGACGGACTCCCCTATTTCCAACCTGTCGAAGTTCCTACTAGGAATGAATGCACTCACCGACCGGGGTCTGGCAATTCATGAGATCACAGAAGTTCCCCTGAATTTTAATTCTCAATTTTCCTGTACTGCAAGAGAGTACGAATACCTTTTAGTGAATGCAAGGTTCCCGAGACCAGTTTGGAAAAACAGAGCATTCTGGTACCAACATCGGATTGACGTTTCCCGCTTAAGAGAAGAACTGGAACTACTAAAGGGAGAGCATGACTTTCGAAGCCTGGCAAAAGCCACTTCGATGCGGAACCGTAGGACAACTACTCGGGTCATTTATGATGCTTGCCTTATAGAAAGTGAAGAAGAGCCCGGACTTCTTCGTTTACGGATCAAGGCAAACGGTTTCCTCCATAATATGGTCCGGATCCTGACCGGAACACTTTTTGAAATAGCGATCGAGAAGCGCAAAGAGACGAATATATTGAAAATACTTTCTTCCAAAGATAGAACCATAGCAGGGATCACTCTCCCCCCTTACGGATTGTATTTTCTAAAAGCGTACTACGATTCTGTTCCAGAAATAGATCGTATGTACCAAAGCAGAAAAGAATTCGGCGGGGTTGCTAGATGAAAAAACTACTGCCAATCGCATTTTTACTTTTTCCTTGGGCGCAAGCATTCTCTGTACCGGACCAACCGGATAATAAAGCTGTAAAATATCAGGGAGAAAGACCTATTTCTCCTCTTATAGATTTCAGTAAGATAGGGAATAGTTTTAAAAATGGAGAATTGATCCTGGCACAAGCTGGTGGAAATCTTCCTTCTTCAGGACTTACGCATTCAGATAAAAAAGACAGCACCGATGATGAGGAATTAGAGGAAGAACTTCCTACATTCTACGATAACAGAAAACCTGAAATAGGCGCCTGGGTCGGAGCTTCTAACCCATTCCCTGGATCAGAGGCCCAAAAATATTTAGATACTACTTTGGGTGGTGGATTCTTCTATAGAGTTCCTTGGCCTTGGATCTTTTATGTAGAAGTGGGAGCTTCTTATTCTAACTATTTGTCCAGGTCAGAAAGAGCGCTTACCACAATCCCAGTTTATTCTGCACTCTGTTATAAACTTCCTTTCGAACTTCCAATCACATTCATGGTCAAGGCTGGATTCGGAGAAACCTATGTGGTTGCAAGACCCGCAAACACTTCCCGTTGGAACGATACTTTATACGCTGGATTTGAAGCCAGTTTCGTGGCAGGCAAGAAGATCCGGATCGGTATCCGACTGGATTATAATAAAATTTATGAGTCAGATTTAAATTCACCTGCGGAAACAAAGTATCCTTATGTAGGTCCTACTGTAGATCCAAGGTTGAATAACCCGTATTATTATAATAAAGTGGATACAGAATTTTTCCATTTCGGTTTAATGGTGAGCGTATTCTTATGATTTCGAAAGCAAATCGCCTTCTATGTCTTTCTTCCTTTTTATTAACATTCTTTTCAGATTGTAAGGTAGGACATTGGGAAGGAAACGCCACAGATAATCCAGTGGTAAGTACTCTTTTCAATAGCAGAATGTTACTTCTAATGAAAGGAACTTACGCGACTGACAGTCCTTTAGATTTTTCAGAATACAATAATGGAACTGGGGATGTTTACGAAGATCCTTCAGGAGATCCTACATTCAACCTGTCAGCTCTTCCTAAGATGGAAAATCTTCCCATCTATATTGATATAGGTGAGATACGTATTTCTTCCAAGTACCAAGACGGTCTAAACAATCTTTCTCAGATCAGAACTGTTGCAGCTGCAAAAGGTTTCTGGGATAATGTTGCTCCAAACAGAGAAGTGTATTGTACCCAGCCTTATACATTGAATGCAAACACCTGCCGGTCTCTAAACGGTGAATTCAAAATGGTCCAATTCTTAAATGGAGAAGGAGCCGAATTCCCTTCTAACGATCCTACTTCTGGAACGAATACAGGACTTGCAAGCCAGTACTATTATACAGGAACTTATGTTCGTTCCTTGGTTACTGGTTGGGGAAATTCTCCAGGTGTAGACCTTACCAAAGTAACCTTCTTTGATAACTACGGCGTTTATGGATTTAATATAGTTCCAAGACTAGCATATGCTGCTGGAACTACTGACAAATCAGGTTATCCATTAGTATTCCCGCTTCTCTATGCAGTACAAGCTGGAGAATCGGACATGGATTTTAAACCTGGATACGAACCTTATATTTTCGAAGTAAGAATGAACCTTAAGGAAAATTTAATGGTTCACTCTATCAAAGCTGCTGATGGAAGCACTGCTGCGACTCTAATCTCTATCAGTGATTGGAAAACAAAACATGCAGGTCAATCCGATATAGGCGGAGGGATCTTATCCAGATCCAGAACGATATATCCAAGTAACGCTTCTTCTTTAGCGATTACAGGCGGTTCTGGAAGTTTAACTCATTACTTTGCGGTTTTCAGAGAAGGTGAAACGGATATTCTTGAAAAACTTCCGTTAGCCGCGACACCAGCAAGAAATGGGATCTCAAAAATCAAATATATCAGTTCAGGAACTCATAAATTATACTGTCTTTCGGACACTTCTTATGTGGACGGTTTTCCGGATACAATTGTAGGAACTCCGCTCACATTTTCCGTCCCTGCGAACGGAAATATGAGCACCGTTTCTTTATCTTATTCTTGTCCTTAAACTTTTCCTAATATTTCTTCCTGTCTTCCCATAAGTCTGACAGAAAGTCTAGGTCCGATCTCTTGTACAATCCTGGATGCAACATAATTTCCCCATCTTGCTGCATTCTCAGGTGAAAATCCATGAGTCAGTCCGTAAAGTACACCTGCAGCAAAGCAGTCCCCTGCTCCAGTAGTATCTAATAAATTCTGAGCTGGAAATCCACCTATATGACTGATAGTTCCATTTACGGAAACGAATGCCCCATTTGATCCGTCTGTCATCATTACATTTTTACAAATGGAAGAGATAAATTTTAAGGCGTCTTCTTTGGATTCGACAGCAGCCAGTGCCTTTGCTTCTTCTGCATTACAAAAAACTAAATCACAATAATCTTTTGTAAGTTTTAGAAAATCCTCTCTGGAACGATTTACACAGAATGGATCGCTGAAAGTAAATGCTACTTTTACTCCCGCTTTTTTGGATTCTTCCATCGCAAGAAGGCAGGCTTCCTTTGTAGAAGGTCCGTCCCAAAGATATCCTTCTACATAACTATAAGAAGATGCCTTCAGTTTTTCCAGATCCAAATCTTGTTTGGTCAATGTAGAAGAAATCCCCAAGTGAGTGAGCATTGTTCTTTCTGCATCTGGAGTAGTTAGGATTACGCAGGTTCCGGTATGTCCTTCTTTAGAAGGAGGAACTTCGAATAAGATACCCGCCTTCTCCATGTCCTGTTTGTAAAATTCCCCGTAAGTGTCTTCAGTTACTTTTCCGGTATAAGTTCCAGTTCCGCCTGAATTTGCGAGCGCGATCATTGTATTAGCCGCGCTTCCACCTGATCTTAATTCTTTTTTATGTCCATCCAGAGCAGTAAGAACTCCACCCTGCACTTCTGCGTCCACCAGGGTCATAATTCCCTTGTTCCAGCCCATTTTTTGTAAAAAAGAATCTTCGGTAGGGATTAGAATATCCACAAGTGCATTCCCTATTCCGAATACGTCGTAATGTTTCATTTTTTCTCCGATATTAAATATTAATAAAACGTTATATTACTTTCTGGTCCATTCTATCAATTCCCAGCCATTCCAGGAGGTCTCATATACAAGTTTACCCCTGACTTGGGAAGATAGAAGTTCCAGAAATTCTTCTTTTCGTTCGGTGATCACACCGCTGAAAAGAAAATGATCCGTATGAAGTCCTGCGATCTTTTCCATATTCGCCTTTAAGACTGCGAATGTGATATTAGCAACGCATAGATCAAATTTTTCGGAAGATACTTGTGGATGATCGAATCCACCCTCTTCTACTACTAAAACCTGATCCGATATCCCGTTTTCATCTCTATTAAAAGTAGAAGAGCGAACTGCATTCGGATCGATATCCACTGCGATAATTTTAGATGCGTCTAATTTTGCTGCTGCGACAGATAAGATGCCTGAACCAGCGCCAATATCTGCAACCTTCTTCCCTTTCAGATCAATTGAGCCAAGTCTGGATAAAACCAAACGAGTGGTTTCATGATGTCCTGTTCCAAATGCAAGTCCAGGGTTGATATACACTGGGAGTGAATCTTTTTGTTCAGACTTTTTGTTTTTTTCCCAATCTTCTTTTTCCCAGGTAGGTACCACCCAGAAAACTCCGACTGAAAACGGTTTATAAAATTCTTTATAAGCTTCTTCGTATTCTTTTGTTTCTATCCATCTGGATTCTGCGAAAGAATCTTCTGGCGCTACTGTTCGCAGATAGATCCAAATTTTTGCTTCGGATTGAACATCATCCTCTGCAAGATACACCCTGATTGGAGTATTGTCTGAGATGATCTCTTCTCCAGGTTTTCTGGGTTCTTCTCTATCAAATAGGATCTCGTAATATCCTGCCACCTGCCATTCGTCCAAGTATGCGGAAAATTCTTCCGCAAAATCTTTCGGAATGGAAACTCTGATCTCTTTGTATTTCAACGGATTATCTCTGGAACCGATTGGGAATATTCTTCCTCGCGGGGGTTTTCTTTATGTATTTTATAGATTTTTTCTTCTTTCAAATACACTCTTCTGTCTTTCACGATCCAAACCCAGATCCCTACGAAGAGTGCAGTCGCTGCCCAATGCCCAAATCTTCCGACTGGGATCACAAAAAAGTCGAATAGTCCATGCTGAACTACGGCGAGCAAGAACCCGGAAAGAATATACCAATACTTTTCCGGAAATCGTTTTTGATTACTTTTGATCAGACAAAGTGCAAAACATAAATTAATGAGTAAATGTGCATTCGAAGATTTTAATGTTCTTAAAATAAAAGTATGGATCCTATCATCTTCTTTTGCAGTTAGAATATAATGATAATTTTCTATTCCGGCAAAACCTAAGGCTACGAATCCACCTACTAAAAATGTTTCCGGAAGAAATTCTTTCTTCTTCCAATCATAGGCCAATGTAAGAGATAATAAAACGATCAGAATAGATTTACACAATTCTTCCATCATTCCTGCTTTTACAAATGCAAGAAATGCTGTTTGAGATAGAATTGATTTCGCTACCTTTGCATTGATCTCTGTTTCAGGCCAAAGCAAAGCACTTGCTCTAAGTACTAACTCAGTGGAGATCCAGCCTAAAACTAATGCGAAGAATATTATAAAAAAGAAACGTTTTTCCCTGCCAGTATTTGGTTGGGTGTAGATGAGATAAAATCCCCAAGGAAAAATACTTGCGACTGCAAGAAGAATTACTTCCAAACTCATAATTCCTCCATATAACGGCCATCAAACATATTCACCAATTCTTGTTGTAAAGGTGTTGGCATTGCCTTAGCATCCAGTGGTCCATTCCAGAAAAGTTCAGTGACTCGGATATAACCTTTGGTTCCAGGAGGAGGCATCATAGGAGATAAATTTTCAATCAGTTCCAAAGTTCTTTGGTCTTGTTCTGGATATGAAGAGTTTTGTACAAGTTCCACATCCACAACGTCTCCATCCGGAGTAATCGTATAAGCTACAACGCATGAATAATTTCGAGGAGCACTTCTCCAATAATCCATAAAGGATTCAAAAGTTCTCATTTTTGCGGAGATATAATTGGAATAAGTAGGAGGAAGTTTTTTTCCTTTGATCCTCTTAACTTCTCCTTTTACTCTTCCCTCATCAGAAACTTTCTCTTCCGGGATTTTTTCACCTTGGGTATTATTCGGAGTATCCGTTCCAGTGATTACTCCACCATTCAATCCTTTCACTTCATCAGGAAGATTTGGATCTATAAAATAAAATTCAGCCTGATTCTCAGGAGTAAAATGATCTGTAGGACGAGATTTACTTTCTTTTTGGAAAGCAATAGTAGTAGGCATAAGTAAAATTAAACAGAGCACTATCAAGTGAACAAGAACGCTCAATCCCAGATTGTTTTCGAAACCTGGACTTAGACCCAACAGTGGTGTTTTAGAATGGAAAGTCCTTCGAAGCAACCAACCAGAAAAAACATTAATAGAAATTAATACAGTTAAGATCGCAGACCAAATCCAAAAGGAGGAAGCTACTTCAAAAAACTTTTTATCAGAAAGCCCAGGTTTTAAACCTAAACTTGCAAGAAAGCGGATCCCCAATGCAGGTTCCCACCAAGAAAAGAAGAACGTAGCAAATAATAATAATCCAAGAAGGTATACAAACAGGATAGGAAATCCTCTCCATAAACGTCCTGTATAGATATGACCCCAACCAGCTAAGATCACATCTCTTACTTTTGCATTCCTACGTTTTCTGGCAGAAGCAGGTGAATCCCCTTCTTCCTCCGCAAATGAATCTCTAGTCTGCCTTACAAACCATGCCCAAGGTTTACGGAATAAGAAGAAAGGTCTTTTGCCTGATAGAAGTTCTGCAAGTCCGATCGCAGTAAAAAAGAAAATCCAAACACTTTCTGAGAATACGGCGAATGTCGCCATCTTCGCCCGGAAGATATCAGAATAAGTTAAATAATGAGTAAACAGAATTAAACAGAATACTGTTAGAAAGATCAAGACCGGATTTAGAATAAGAGGTCTCGCATCATTCGGTTTTAATTCTTTCCGAATATGTCTTGCCTGCAGAAAAAATAACGTGAGGCCTAATAAGAACATCAGAGTTAAAACAAGGAAACCAAACGTACTCGGATCTTCAGAACTGAGCAGAACGAATGCTGAAAATACCTCTTCTGCTTTTGGAAAAATTAAAAATAGAATTTCTAAAGAGAATAAGAATAGTCCGAGGATTACTTGTAAAAATACGGAATGAAATGCTGGCCTAAGGACCCTAGGCTCTTTCGGAAATAGGAAGATGACTCCCAGAGGAAAAAAAACCCCGAACCCAATCATAGAAATGGGAGAGGTCCAAGAGAGAAAATTGATCCCCCAAAAGACTAGTTTTTCCTTCTGCGAAATTTCCTTTTTCATTCCGAATATCCTTGTCCATTGGACCCTGGCTTGTTCCGGAAGCAAACAAGAATTGAAGGAATTCCTACGAATTTAATACTTTATCACGAATCCCATTCGAGAATCCTTGGACCTATGGAGAAAAAAGAAACCCTAGATTCCTCTCTCAAGGATATTGTATCCGTTTGTAAAAGAAGAGGATTTGTTTATCCCGGATCCGAAATTTACGGAGGACTTTCCAATACCTTCGACTACGGCCCTTACGGAGCCGAACTTCTCCATAATTTAAAAAGACTCTGGTGGAAACATTTTGTCCACTTGAGAGAAGACGTTGTCGGACTCGATTCTTCTATCCTTCTCAATCCAAAAGTATGGGAGGCATCCGGACATGTTTCTAATTTTACCGATCCACTCATCGATTGCAAAAATTGTAAAACTCGTATCAGAGCGGACAAATTTTTGGAAGATCAAAAAGGAGAAGGAGCCGCAACAGGACTGAACCTTGAAAAAATGAACGAGGTCATCAAAGCAGGAAACTTTGCCTGCCCAAATTGTGGTAATAGAGGAACATTCACTGAAGCAAGAGACTTCAACTTAATGTTCAAAACTTCTCATGGAGCTTCCGCAGAAGATTCACAAGATATTTATCTTCGTCCGGAAACAGCCCAAGGTATTTTTATCAATTTTAAGAACGTTATCTCTACAACCAGGAACAAGATCCCATTTGGGATAGCTCAAATCGGTAAATCATTCCGTAATGAGATCATGGCGAGACAGTTCGTATTCCGCACCAGAGAATTCGAACAGATGGAGATGGAATTTTTCTGCGAACCAGGAACTCAAAAAGAATGGTTCTCTCATTGGGTGGATTATTGTGTTAAGTTCTTAACAGACCATCTTGGATTAAAAAAAGAAAATCTAAAGATCAGAGAGCATGACAAGGAAGAACTTTCTTTTTATAGCGAAGCCACTTCAGATATCGAATACAAATATGGATTCGGATGGGGAGAACTTTGGGGTATCGCTTCCAGAACTGATTATGATCTTTCTCAACATGAAAAATTCTCCGGAGAAGATCTGAAATACCAAGACCAGGCTGCCAATAAAAAGTATGTGCCTTATGTGGTAGAACCTGCACTCGGCTTAAATAGATTATTCTTAGCCGTTGTTTCGGACGCTTACGCAGAAGAAAAACTGGCGGATGGAGAAACAAGAACAGTTCTTCGTTTTGCTCCTCAGGTAGCTCCTGTTAAGATCGGGATCTTTCCCCTAATGAAAAAAGACGGACTTCCTGAACTTGCAAAATCAATTTATGCAAATCTATCTTCTTTAGGTAATTTAGAATACGACGAAGGCGGCGCTATCGGAAAAAGATACCGCAGACAGGACGAGATCGGAACTCCTTATTGTATTACAGTAGATTATGATTCTTTAACAGATAAATCTGTTACGGTAAGAGAAAGAGATAGTATGTCCCAAGAAAGAATCTCTATCGATTCTTTGAAGTCGTACTTTGCGAATAAGATTCTTTAATCAAGGATTGTAGTTTCGAATATCGTCTCTACATTCCTGTCCGAGAATTAAAGGACTAGATGGGCTGAAAGTTTCGACCTTGGTGTCGCTTAAGGCCCAGAACATTCCGCAAGTTTCATTCGTACAATGATTTCCATGTTCTTTGTCTTGGTGAGAAGAATATAATGGGATCCCTGCGTTCACAAGGCCGAGTGCATGTCCAAGCTCATGTGTCACTGTCATTTGCTCAGCCTTCTCCGCTTTATCTACAGAAATGCCAGAGTTAAATTGATCTATCATATCCTTGAATACAAAGATTACTGGAGGGCCAATTCCTAAAGCTCCTGAAATTGTAACTGCGATTACACCTGGTGCATCCGCAAGCGCCCCTCTTACAAACATAATAAAGAAACTAGTAGATTGAAAATCAGAAGACTTCTTTCGGTATCTAGGTACCAGATCCAAAAGTTGGTTCACACTCCAAGTTGATCTATTTTGGTTCGGGATCTGATTCATCTCCGAAAGATCAGTAGGCACAGTGACAGCTACAGAGTAGCCTCTGTCCGCAAAAACATCCTGTAAATTACTATCAGTTACACTCCAAACACTGGAACCACCAATTGTATAATTTCCTGTAAAAGGTTCTGCATCTGTTTCATACCCAATCTCCAAATCAAGAGATCTTACTGTAGAAAAATAAACGGAAGAACGATCTGGATCCGTAAGAACTAGATAATCTAAAGTAATATATCCCAAAACTGCAGGCGGTAGTTCAGATTTACCGTTTTCACATTTGATAAATAAGAAGAAGGATAGAATTAAAAGTGCTCGAAAGATCATTTTGCCTTCGTATTGATAACAACCAGAATCGTTTCTTTTTTTTATATATTTGCAAAAAGAAGAGAAACTTCTCTTCTCCAAGATAAAAAATACTCCACAAACTCTGGTCATTTGCAAAGTTTTATTTTAATGTCTGAGAAACTTTTGGAGATAAAACCTGTCCTCCCCCAAAATAGGGAGGCCGCGATTGAATTGGTAAATCAATTTTTTAGAATGGTGAATAAACTCCCATTAGATGGAATATTCAAGATCCGTCCTAGAGCCGCTGCCAAAATGGTGGATATCTACTTAAAACTCAGAGCCACAGACAAAGTATTATTTATAGGTGGCTTCATCGGAGAAGAACTTGTTTCACTCTTAATCGCAAGAGTGGAAGAAAAACCATATCTCATCGAGGAGAAAAACTTATTCATAGACCTGGCCATTACTAAACAAGGTAAAAGAAAGTCAGGTTATATGAAACCACTTGTGGATGAAACGTTTCGGTATGCAAAAGAAAAAGGTATCTTAGCTGTAGAATTAAGAGCAATTTCTGAAAACGAAGGTGCGGTAGAATTCTGGAAGAAGATGGGATTTGATCCGTTCTATGTGAGATTTAGAAAGTCTGTGTAGGAACTCCTACATCGGCAAAGATCGCCCCCACCCTGCATTGGGTTTGGGGGGAGTGGCTCGTGGGAGCGCGCCTCCTCTATATCACAAAATCCGTCCTCTGTCAACATCCTCTTCCTATTCAAATCTATGTTGGAATTCCAACATAAAACAAAAAAGGGACCCTTTCGGATCCCTTTTTTACTATTAGAATTTTAGAAAATTCTTATTGGAACAAGCGAAGAAGTAATCCGCCGTGTTGAACGAAGAATTCAGCAAATACTAAGCTTGTAATCGCCATCAATTTAATCAAAATATTGATAGAAGGACCGGAAGTATCTTTTAAAGGATCTCCTACGGTATCTCCTACAACTGCAGCTTTGTGTTGGTCAGAACCTTTTCCACCAGCAGCTTTTTCGATATATTTTTTAGCGTTGTCCCAACCACCACCTGAGTTTGCAGAAGAGATTGCAAGAACCACACCCGCTACCAATGCTCCAGCTAAAACACCAGATAAAGATTTAATTCCGAATAAGTAACCTACTACGATCGGAGTTAAAAGAACTAAAAGTCCCGGAAGGATCATTTCTCTTAAAGCTGCAGTGGTGGAAATATCCACGCATCTTTTGTAATCAGGTTTTGCTTTTCCTTCCATGATCCCAGGAATCTCACGGAATTGTTTTCTAACTTCTTCTACCATGTCTACAGCAGCTTTACCTACTGATTTCATAGTCATTGCAGTGAAAACGAATGGAAGCATAGCTCCGAAAAGTAATCCGCCAAAAACTTCTGCATCTAAGATGTCCAGACCAGTAGTCTTGGTTCTTGTGATGAATGCAGCAAATAATGCCAAGGAAGTTAAAGCAGCAGAACCAATCGCAAATCCTTTTCCGATTGCAGCAGTAGTGTTACCAGCAGCATCCAAGGTATCTGTACGATTACGAACTTCTTTTCCGAGTTCTGCCATCTCAGCGATACCACCCGCGTTATCCGAAACCGGACCGTAAGCGTCGATAGTTAGACCGATTGCGATAGTGGAGATCATTCCAAGAGCAGCAATTGCGATCCCATACATTCCCGCCAAAATATTAGCAGTAACGATTGTGATAACAAGAAGGATCACAGGAACCACAGAACTCTGGTAACCTAATGCGAGTCCGTAAATAATGTTTGTAGCAGCCCCAGTTTTAGAAGCGTCTACAACTTCTCTTACAGGCTTATAAGAATGAGAAGTATAATACTCAGTGATCAAACCGATGAACATTCCAGAGAACAAACCAACGATCAATGAGATGTAAACATTCCATTTACCAATTGTTTTTCCAGCGATCTCGAAAGAATCCACCATGTATTTATCAGTTACAAAATACATGATCGCACCAACGATCAGAGTAGAAACCCAAAGTTGGATCTTTAGGACCTTCTCCACATTTCCTCCTTCTTTCACAGAAGCGATGAAGGAAGTTAAAAGAGAAGCAGGGATCCCGAAAGCGGAGATCAAAAGTGGATATAAAAGAGCGTCAGTATTTCCAGAAAGAGCAGTTGCAGTTGCGCCGATCACAAGAGCAGCACAAGTTGCCTCAGCACAGGAACCGAAAAGGTCAGCACCCATACCAGCAACGTCACCTACGTTATCTCCCACGTTATCAGCAATAGTCGCAGGATTTCTAGGATCATCCTCAGGAATTCCTTTCTCTACTTTACCTACTAAGTCAGCACCAACATCAGCAGCTTTGGTGTAAATCCCGCCGCCCACTCTTCCGAAAAGAGCCACAGCAGAACCACCCAGACCGAAACCAGCCAGAGCTTCCATTAGGAAAAGAGTTCCTACGTTTTGGAATAAATGAGTATAAAGTTGGAAAAGCCCGATCATACCGGAAACAGCAAGACCAACCAGACCAAATCCCATAACCGCGCCAGAATCAAAAGCGACTCTGAAAGCCTTGGTCATGGAAGTTTTAGCTGCTTGAGCAGTACGAACGTTTCCGATGGTCGCAATCTTCATTCCGATAAAACCCGAAAGGCAGGAGATAAGCGCTCCTGATACGAAAGCGATCGCAGTAAACAACCCGTCGTTAAAATCCGGAGTTTCCGGATTGTCCAAAAGGAAGAAGATCAGAACTGCCATAAAGGCGATAAAAAGAGAAATGGTCTTGTATTCTCTTATGAGAAAAGCCATAGCTCCTTCGGAGATTGCGGAAGAAATTTCGATTAATTTCTTGGATTCTTGGTCTTTTCCGCCCTCAGTTCCGATTTGGATCCTGGTGACCTTTAATGCGTAAACTACGGCGGTCAAAATAGCCAGGACGGCAAAAGCCAGAATAATGGTTACCGAATTCATTCAGGGAAACCTCTTGTTTTTTTTTAAAATTTCCGATGGATTAAAAAGATGGGACCTGTGTGTGCCAAAGCTAAGGAGAAGACCGAAGAGGGCTACCACTGATGAGACGTACACTTTCCATTTGGTTCTTTTTAGTTATTTGCACTATAAAATCGGTCCTGGCCTTGAGTTCAACCTTTTCTTGGGAAGAGCTGATCCAGCAGGCAGCGGAAGAAGCTTTACGAGGCAGATACCAACAAGCGTTAGAAAAATTACAGATCGCTGACGAAACAGGAGAGCCCAGAGACTTCCGTTATTATTGGATTTTAGGAAAATCCCAAAAAGGAAAGGGAGAAGAATTAGAAGCCCTTAAATCTTACGAAACAAGCCTTCGATTAAATCCGGACCAAACCAAATTATTGGAAGAAATGACGGATTTGTATGATTCACTCAGATTTCCAGATAAGGCACTTAACACCGCTCGGGTAATTTTATCCAGAGATCCAGAGAATAGAAATCTCAGATACAAGGCATTACTTTGGTCTTCTCGGATCGGAGATATTGAATATTATAAAGCTACTTTAAAAGAATTGGAATCTTCCAATCCATACTTAGCGGAAGAACAAGCTCTATTAGATGAGATCTCAGGTTTCCAAAAATCAGGAAAAATAGAAGATTCCATCGCAAGATGTAAAAGATTCCTCCCCTTCTTTCCCAGAAATAAAAATCTACATAGACTTTGTATCTTATCTTATAAATCCAAAGATCCTAATTTATATGAAGAAGGATTACTACAAAGAGCAAATATCTTTAGGGAAGAACCAATCTTTCATCATATCTTAAGTATGGAATATTTGGACCAGAGACGATTTGTGGAATCCGCAAGCCTAGCGAGAAGAGGACTTTTACTTTCTCTCAGAAAAAATCTTTTTCCAGATAAAGATTACCTTCTTCCTTTAAGAAGATATTATATACAAATTGGATCCGACTCTGGAGTTTTAGGAACAGAACTTTTAGAAGAGATTATTCGCACAAAAAAAAGTCCAAGCGTAGAAGAATGGAACGTACTACTCAAACATTCTTCTTACAGTTGGGAGGTATTGGCATTTGCACTCAGATCTGTAGCAGAAACAGAACCAGAAGAATCTGCTCTTATCATCTCCAAAGAATGGAAGGACATGTATAAAAATCTAAAAGTTTTAGAACTGGAGAAGGACCTTTCCAGATATGCAGGGCCTTATAGTTTAGACAAAACTTTTCAATTCTATTTAGAAACAGGTTATTCTCTCGCAGAAACGGAATAAGTTTTGGAATAAAATCCTTGCCTCTCCAACCAGTACATTTTCAATTATTTTCGTACTGAGAAAGACACATAACTTACATGAGAGAATTTATATTCATCCAAACGATCCTTCTTTTTTTATCAAATTGTATCATTAGCTACACAGACTTTCCTAAGAAGGAAAAACCTAATAATGGAATGATCTATTTCAGTATAGAAGATCCTAAAGATTGGAATCCTCACGAAAGAAGAAAAGAATTTCTAAAAAGAGGCTGGAAAGAATTAGAATTAGATCGCTCTCCACAAAAAGAGAAAGATCGTATCCATTTTTTGATCAGCAGATTTCCAGGTTTAAGTAGATCTGAATCTGATGTAAGACGTGCCCTCGCCGAAAAAGGTTGGAAAGAAATAGAAAATTATCCTCCTGAAAAAGGATATTATATTGATATGAAGTCTTCTCAAAAAGATCCTTCCTTGACTGCGATGATCTTTTTGTATCTATCCTATGCCAGTTTCACGATCTTACCTTCTTATAGCGGAAAAGACGGTGCAAATATTACATTTACCGTATATAAAGATAATTCTGTTTTAAAAACCTTCGAATATGAGATTACTAGAAAAGTATTCGTTTGGATACTCACACTGCCAGTTCTTTGGTTAAATTACATGTATCCTACAGAAGCAGAAGCATACCAAGCAGTGATAGACCAATTCGAGTCTGATCTATATTCTTCTAAACTATAATATTAAGGTGCAGGTGCCTTAGGGTCCAAAAGATATTCTATCATAGCAAGTATCCTTTCAGGAGGCATAGGCCTTGTAAAATAGTGATCATTTCGAAAAGAAGGATATACCAGGCTCCCAGGATGAATAGAATCTGATAAAAGAATGATTCCGTCGTTCGGACCGTAATTCATTAAGAAATTATAATATGGACGCGCCCTTTCCGTAACATGACGAAAAAGAGGAACCCCCACTAAATTGATCATCTTGATCCCATTGGGAAGTTTCCAATCTCTATCTAAAGGAGCATCTTCTCCCTTTCGGATAGATAAAAACCCATCCCAGTCATATCCTTTGAAGAAAAAATAACTCCTTACTTCTAGTTTGGTCCAAAAATCGTTCAGGATCCCTTCTATCATTCTGGAACCTTTTAAGATCCCACCTATACTATACCAGCCCTTGACTTTTTTAAAATAAGACTCATTTCCACATCTTTCGATTGCCATCCTAAAATCGGAAGAACCCTTACTAGGAGAAGCGACTATAACTGTTTCTTCTGGATTCGAAACCTCTAAGTATTCGCAGATAATCTTTGCATTTTCACGCACATCGCCAACTTGGCCTATAGGAATTAGATCGGAACGGATCCCTACAGAAGCCACCATCTTACGAATAGAAGCTCCATCCGCTCCTACACTTGGATTATCCGCATAGAACATTCCAGGGACCATTGCAAGTACGATCTTTTTGGAAGAAAAGTCAGGACGTTTTTTAGAAAATTCCTGCTCCTTCTTATCCAAATATTCAAGAAACTTTTTATTCTTTGGATCATTGATAATCCTATGATAAAAAATTGCGGCACCCTTATCTATATCCTCAGTCTCTTCTGAAACTTTTAAAAGATTTTCTTCCGTTAATTTATCTAATGAGTTTAATTCAGGATAAGATTTAGAAGCCCAATCCAAGTAAGCCTTCTCATCCTCGCAAAGATTTTTAACTCTATATGCAGGAGTATCACAGGAAACTTTTTTCATTTCAGGAGTTGTATCAGAAACCTTCAGGTCCCCATCTGCTCTTCCACTACAAAAGTTAGAAAAAAGAAATATAAAAAATAATAAGGATATATTAGAACACCAGCGTAGCATATTTTTGGGTTTCATCTAAGAAGGAAATACGAGAGGAGAAAATTAAGGAAATAGAAAAAAGGTCGTGCAAAATTAAAATTTACACGACCCTTAAAAACCGTTTCCAAAAAAGATCAGAAGATGATCAAATCGGAAACACCGATAGTTTTGTTCGTTATAAACGAACTAGGAGATAATTAATCTCCGTAAGCTATCGTACAGTTGGAAACGTAAACGGATCCAAGAACGTTAGATCTGTTGAAATCAATGGACTTAACCACTTTGATCCCGCCTTTTTTAGCAGCAGCTTTAATACCTGCGTCTCCTGTTGCGATCAGGCTTAAAATAGAAGATGCACAAGCTTCTCCTGATTTTTCACCGATTCCGTCTTTTTGAGAGTTGTCTCTGTTGAAGATGGTCGCGTTGTCGGTTACGTTAGTGTATAATGATCCGTAAACGAAAGGTATACAATTGGTTAAAGAAACCAATACTAACGCTGTAGCCAATAACATGATTTTTCTCATCGAATCTATCTCCGTGACTATATTACTTTTTGTTTATTTTCGCTTAGTTTTGCGTGATGATTTGGATCCGAAAATTTTTCGGGAAGAAGTAAAAGCATAAAAAGGAAACATCTTACCTTCTTTGAAAAGTTTTAAGAAGGTAAAAACTCAAGAGAGGATCATCTTTTTGAAAAGATTCGAGTCAAGATTTAAAAAAAGAAAAATAACAAAAAAACTACAAATACAGTATTTCGAATAGGAGACAAAAATCATATTTAAAAGTTTTATTCGAACTATCTGCAAATGCGGACGGAAGTTAGAAAAAAATTTTCCGATTATCCGCGATTTTGCGAGCAAACAAACCTCATAGCAAAAAATTCTTTCCAAAGGAGAGAACTTTTCCGTTATCACGAAGGCGAATGTTATGTTTTCTTTAATTCTGGTTGACATCTTCTTTTCTTAGGAATTTTATATTTTCCGATTAAAAAAGGAAGGAGAGGTTCATTTATGAAAAAAGAACTTCTATCGCTAGGATTAGTCGGATTACTCTGCTTGTCCTCGGGAATTTCAGTCTCTGCCGCAGACTACGGTGTAGCAGGTTGCGGATTCGGGTCTCTGGTTTTTAAAGAAAACAAAGGTGGTCACCAAATTTTAGCGGCTACTACAAACGGTACATCTGGTAGCCAAACTTTCGGTATCACTACTGGAACTTTGGGATGTGCTACTGATGGATTGGTCCAAAAAGAAAAAGTACAAGAAGTATTTGTTTCCCTTAACTTCAATTCTTTGGAAGCTGAAATGGCACAAGGAAAAGGAGAAAAATTAGAAGCACTTTCAGGACTTCTTGGCTGTTCCACTAACGGAACTGCACAATTGGGAGAATACACTAAGTCTAATTTCGACGTATTGTATACCCAAGAAACAACTCCTTCTTCTTTACTTAGCGCGGTAAAAGACGGGATCAGAAAAGACGCAGTGCTCTCTAAGAGCTGCAAAATTTAAGGAGATAACTCATGAAAAGAATATTAGCAGTATCTCTATTTCTCGCTTTAGTAGCTTCTCCACTTTACGTAGCTTCCGCTAAACATGGCGCTGCAGGTTGTGGTTTAGGTTCTATCGTAATCACTGAGAATAAAAAAATTCACCAAGTGATCGCGGCTACCGTAAACGGAACTGTTGGAAACCAGACTTTCGGAATTTCTACAGGAACTTTGGGATGTGAGACCAGCGGTTTTTCTCAAAAACAAGCTGAACAACAGATCTTTGTTCACATGAACTTCCAATCTTTGGAGCAAGAATTTGCAAAAGGTTCTGGTGAAAAAATGGAAGCATTCGCTTCTTTAATGGGTTGTTCCGATATGGGAACTTTCGGAAAAGTAGGAAAAGAAAAATTCTCCGCACTTTTCGACCAAAACACTCCGGATTCCTTTTTGGAAAAAATGAGATTCGAAGTAGCAAACAACTCTGCTTTAGTCGGAAGTTGCAAAATCTGATCACACCTTTTAAATAAGGCCTATTTCCCTTCTCCAAATGGAGAAGGGAATATTTGTTCAATCTAAAACTTTAAGTGCCATTCAAGTCCTATTCTCTTTTTATAATATTCATTCTATTCTCTATCTCCGGGATTTTCAGCTCTTCACATGCAAAGGGCACCGAAAAGATCCTAGAATACCAAAAATTGGCAGAGACCAAAAAACTTTGGGAAGATAGATACTGGATACTTCTATTACATTATACTAAAACCACATTCGGGAACTGGATAAGCGAGGCGGACTCCCCTTCTTTTTTTCTTTCAAAAGAAGGAAGAAAAAATCCTGAAGAAGAACTTCTCTCTGCGATCGAAGCATTTATGACAGAATCGTCCGCTCTTCCAGGAGAAGAAAATTGGATGCATCCAGCATGTAAATTCCCGGAAAGAAAAAGATGGATCCAAGAAAAACTTTCTATACCTGATTCAGATTTTGCAAAGGTTGATTGTACTAGATTCGAAAAATGGTTCTCAACTCTTAACCCAAAAGGTGCAAAAATCATATTCGCTTCTTATTATATGAATGCTCCAGCTTCTATCTTTGGTCATACTCTTTTAAAATTGGATTCAGGTGATCAAAATAGAAAAGAAATTTTAGAATATTCTGTGAATTATGCAGCAAACGCAGATCCTGAATCTACAAATGCGATCGTGTATTCTATTTTTGGTTTATTTGGCGGATATCCAGGGACCTTCTCCTTATTCCCTTATTATGTTAAAATTGCAGAATATAATGATATAGAAAGCAGAGATCTTTGGGAATACGAGTTAGATCTAAAAGAGGAAGAAGTTAGAAGAATGACAAGGCATCTCTGGGAATTGGGAGCTGCCACATTCGATTATTATTTTTTAGACGAGAATTGTTCTTATCATTTATTTTCTTTGATAGAAGTAGCAAGACCAAGTCTTTATCTTAGAGACAAGGCTCCTTTCGTAATCCCCGGTGATACTGTTAAAAAGTATATTGAGCAAGCAGGTCTTGTAAAAGATATCAAATATAGACCTTCTCTACATAGCAAAATTATCCAAAAACTCAGAAAGATGAATGATGATGAAAAAGATCTTTATGAAAGCGTAATGAATGACGGAAATATATCTCTTTTGACAAATAAGGAGCCTGACCCTAAGATCAGGACTTCTTTTCTTTCGGATACGATCTTAGATTCTTTTCGTTATAAAAAAGCAGAAGGAGATTCTCCTAAGGAATGGGACCAAACTTATAAACAATTACTTTTGTTCAGAAGTAAACTTCCAACTGATTATGAAGATTCAGGATATTCTACCATCACTCAAAGTCCTCATGTGGGTCATGGAAGTTCTGCATTGTATAATGAGGTTGGGACTTCCAGCTTAGGAAATTTTATAGGTTTCGGCTATAGAGCAGCAGTTCATGACCTTTTGAATACTGATCAAGGTTATATTCCAAATTCTTCTGTGGATTATTTTTCTTTTAAGGCAAGGTATTACAAGGATTCTAAAAAACTTCATCTAGAAGAATTTCATCTGATCAGACTTCTTTCTTTAACTCCTTATAATTCGCTCGGTCGTTCTGTTTCTTATTTTGTGGATTCAGGGACAGATTCTTCCGTATATGAAAAGAAAGGAAACAAAGAAGATAGACAAAATCTGGAATGGCAGGCATTACTTCGCCCGCAAGATCTTTCTTATACTCTCTATAGACTGGATGATGTTTCTAAATCTGAAAAATACGAAAGAGTTACGAATGCAAATATAGAAACCACATTTGGTTATAGTTTTCAGGACCAGTTTTCAGAAGGCCCTAAACGTTTTTTATTCTCTGCTCAGGCTGGAGCAAAAGTAAGATATAATGGTAAATACGATACGAATGCGATTGTAGCTCCTCAAATTGCAGCTTATTGGATCGCTAATTTTGATTCTTTTAAAGCAGTATTATCTTTGCATTATTATACTTTTTCCATTTACGGAGTCCCGGATGATTACAAGGCGCAATTAGGATTTCGTTATGCGATCCACGCCAATCATGAATTAAGATTAGAGGCGAAAGCCCAAAGGAATTATAATGAAGCCAGCTTCTCCTATGTGTATCAATTTTAAATATATATTATATTCCATTCTTCTTTTCTTCTTATTGGGGAACTGCTCTTCCATGTTATTCTATCCGACTCGGGATATGTACATCCCGCCTGAGAAAATGGGATTTCAGCCCGAAAAAATTTCTCTTAAAATGAAAGATGGAACAAATATCAAAATTTGGATCTTCAAACCTTCTAAAGTAAAAGCTAAAGCGAGTATTCTTCAGTTCCATGGAAATGGCGACAATATGTCTAGCCATTATATTAGCCTTGTTTGGCTGGTAGAAAAGGGTTATGAATTAGTGATCTGGGACTATAGAGGTTACGGTGATTCCGAGGGAGAAGCGGAGAAGGAACCTATATTAGAAGATTCTAAAGAAGTTCTGAAATTCCAACAAAATAGAGCAAAAGAACTTGGAATTCCTTGGATTATTTACGGACAAAGTATGGGTGGCGCGCTTGCAATCAGGGCAGTTGGAGAAATGCAAAACAAAGAAGGATTACTCTTGGTTGTCGGAGATGGCACTTTCGCATATTATTCTCATGTTGCGAAGACAGTGGCAGAGAGATTGTTTTTCTTTCCGATAGGACAGTTAGTTGGGCTCTTCTTCTCAGATCATTTAAGTCCTGGAGAAGTGGTAGATCAAATTTCTCCAGTAAAACTATTAGTAGTCCATGGAACAGATGACCAAATCGTTTCTTATCCAAATGGAATGGAACTTTTCCAAAAAGCAAAAGATCCTAAAATTTTCTGGGAAATCAAAGGTGGAAAACATTTAGATTGGATGGAAATGGGAAGATCAAAGGGCGCAAAAAATTTCCAGAAATTTTTAGATGAGCTAGTCTCTCACTGGACTCCTTAATTTTCAGAAGAAGTCCAATACATTCTTTTACCTTCCAATAAAGATCTAAGTGCATCTTCTGGTTTAGATTCTTGGATAAATAATTCAGGCATGGAGAAGTTCCCAGTATTATAAAGTTCTATCGATAAGAAGGTAATCTTACCTTCTTTCGCAAAAAATACCTTTTCGAAATCTCTACACTTTAGCGCATAAACTCCGGTAGATAACTCTAGAGTTTTATATTCTCCAGAATCCAATCCAAAGTTTTGGAATAATGTACGATTCCCTTCTTTGAAAGATCCTGGGTATTTATATAATTCTATAACAAAGGAGAATAAGGACTGAGCCTCTCTTTGCGGCCGAAGCACATACACAAGTGCCTTGTCTTCTTTTACTTTTTTAAGTTGGTCAAATCTCTGAGGACTTGCGCAAGATCCGAACCCTAAAACGACACAAATATAAAGTAAGAAGGTTCTAAAGTAGACGAAGCCCTGAAAAAATCTGGTAGCTCCTTGGGCTCTCCAGTTAAAATTGACCTTAATTCGAGGATTTTGCATGAAAATTGAGTTCACACCCGAGCAGTACGAAACCTTACTAAAATCCATCGCGATCTCCAGTTGGATGATCAATGCTTTTAATGAAGGTGACGAGGAATTAAATTCCTACGCTGAACTCGAGCAATACATACTTTCCTTTGCAAAAGATTTTGGGAAGCAGGAATTCGTGGACTATGATGCCGCCGACAATGTGTATTTCCCTACTCGTAAATTCGAAGACCAAACAGATATATTCGATATCATCTCTGATTACGATAATGAATTATTCTGGGATGAGTTAATCCACAGAATGGCCAGAAGAGATTTCCTACAAGAGTATGGAGAAACTGGCGTAGCTTCTATGGCTATAGAAGAAAGGATCGAAAAAGAAGCTCCTTATATCAGTAAATACGAAGAGATATTTACCAACCAAGGCCTGGAGAATATAGACATTCGTCCTTAATCCATGTTTGACCAGGAACCTTTCGGAGTTTTAGAAATTGAAACCCTTTTACCCAATCTAAGGGGAGAAGGTACATTAGGAAAAAAGAAAATAGAAATTCCTTATTCTCTTCCGGGAGATGTATACGAAGTATACAAATTCGGAAAAAGAAAAGTTTTCTATAAATGGAATCCTACCCACTTAGAGCCAAGAGTATCTTCTCCGCAATGTCCTAGTTTTGGAGAATGTGGTGGATGTTCCGGCCAACACCTGCCCTATCTTGAACAATTCAAATTAACATCTGATCCAATCCTAAAAGGATTACAAAATTTTAATCTAGTCAATAAAAGTATATCTCCTGCGGAATCTTCTTACTCTTACAGAAACCGTATGGACTTTGCTGTCTTTCCTGGACGGGTCGTTGGTTTAAGAATGTCAGGAAATTTCAGAAGGATTGTAAAAATAGAAAACTGCTCCATCCAAACGGATTGGGCAAATTCTGAAATGCCTCTTTTCCAAAAACTTTTGGAATGTTTTCCTGAATTAGAATACGATCGCAAAAAAGAAACAGGTTATCTGAAATATCTGACTCTGCGCAAATCCGTTTTCAATGATGACTCAATGAGCATTCTAACATTTACAGAAGATTTTAAGAATGAAAATCTGATGAATCAGGTGGCAGAAAAAGCAAAAGAGATACTAGCCGCTAAAAATATAGTATTTTGTTTTAACCGTAAAAAGGGAGAAATTTCTGCTTCAGGAGAAGCACTTGCGATTAGAGGAAATACTTATCTGATAGAAGAGATCTGGGGTAAAAAATTCAAAATTCCTTTTGATGGATTCTTCCAACCGAATCCTAAAGAGTTTATTAAAATTTTAGAATTTATTAGATCTAAAATTAAACCAGCTGAAAATCTTGCGGACCTTTTCTGTGGAAGTGGATTTTTCTCAATTCTATTCGGTGAAAAATTTTCTCGAATCCTGGGAATCGATATTATATCTTCTTCTGTATCAGCTGGCGAGGAGTTCCTACAAGATATTTTCCCGGATAAAAAAATAGAATTTTTGGCGTTTGACCTATTTCATAAAAAAGGTTTGGAGAAAATGAACTCCGCGAATCTTCCATGGAAGGATTCAGTGGTGATCGCAGATCCTCCCAGAAGCGGACTTTCTCCAGAATTATGCGCCTTCTTAAATTCTAACCCTGTTTCTCAGCTCATCTATATTTCCTGTAATCCTACAAATTTGCTGAGAGATGCCAAAATTTTGGAAGAATCCTATAAAATGGAGGAGTTCCTACTCTGCGATCCATTCCCTCAAACTCCTCATTTGGAAGCAGTATCGATCTTCTCCCCTAAAAATCGCTGAAGGGAATCTGATTTTTCTTCGATAGTAAGTACCAAAGGTATACGAAACCGAAGGTGCCCATGAAACGACTTTCTATTATCATTCTATCATTCTTAATTTTGGCGGTCTGGGGTTGTAATACAGTCATCATTCGTCCTTGGAATGCTCCGAATGCTCTTAAAACTTCCGAAAAGATCAGAGTCTTTTTAGGAAAGGCTGAATCTGATCTGATGATCAAAGCAGACGGGGTTATTTTCGTATATGATGTGAACGATCTTCTGATCAAACGCGCATATGATATGATCTCTCTGGACGCTAAAAAATTGAAGGCTCCTATCCGTTTCGTAGCGGACAATCCTGGTTTGGAATATAAGGGAAGAAAGTTCAGAGGAGAAATTTTACTCCAACCTGATAAAAATGGCAACGTTCTACTCATCAATAGAGTTCCATTAGAAGAATATTTATATTCTGTTGTTCCTTCAGAAGTTCCTGCTGGCTGGCCAACGGAAGCTTTAAAAGCACAAGCGATCTGTTCCAGAACTTATGCGATCAGAGAGATCCTGAATAAAAAAGATACCGCTTATGATGTTGAGTCCACTGTGAATTCACAAGCTTACTCTGGGATGGCTAAAGAAAATCCAAGAACCACTCAAGCAGTTCGTGATACAGAAGGTGTTCTTGCAGTTTATGAAGATGATCCTATCCATATGTTCTTTCATTCTAATAGCGGTGGGAGAACTGAAACTCCTGACCAAGTTTGGGGTGGCAAAAGGCTTCCTTACTTAGAATCTGTTGCTTCCAGGTTTGATGAGGCCGGCGACAATTTTGTTTGGAAGGAAGTTTTAAACCAAGATAAAATGGATCAAACTCTTTCTTCCTTAGGTGTCGGTTCTATCCAATCCGTACAAGTTCTTTCTAGAACTCCTTCCGGTAGAGTGGATCTTTTAGAAGTGATCGGGAAACAAGGTACTTCTAAAATTAAAGGAAAAGAATTTCGCAGCCTACTCGGAACTTCAGTGAAATCTCTTCGTTTTGGTATCAAAAGAGAAACAGAAGGATTTTTGATCAAGGGTATGGGTGCCGGTCACGGTGTGGGCTTAAGCCAATGGGGAAGTTTCGGTATGGCAAAGCAGAATTTTACCTACGCAGAGATCATTCGTCATTATTACCAAGGGATTGAATTCGCAAGGATTACTAGATAGTTAATTTCGTACTAGTTGTTTTTCACGCAAAGGCGCTAAGGGGGAGAAGGTTTTTTATCTAGTAGTCCCTAAAATCTTAGCGGTCTTGGCGGCTTAGCGTGAGAGAAAATTCCTAGTTCCCTTTCCTCAACTTCTGTTTGCCCCCAAACTTATTTTAAATCTATATAACTATTATATTCTTTAATAAATCCGCACTCTTCTCTCCGCGTCTTCACGCCTCTGCGTGAAAATTTCTTTGCGTCTAGTTTCCCTTTGTGCCTCTCCGTGAATAATCCCTTGCTTCTTCTCCTAGATAAAACAAAATAGGATCATGTCGAATCCGACAAACAAGATCCTAATCCGAAATTTAACCAAGTCCTATATAAATGGAAAACAGAACGTTCCAGTCCTGAAAGGGATCAACCTAGATGTATCAGATACTTTTTTGACTTTGATGGGTCCATCTGGTTCAGGTAAATCTACATTTTTGAATATTCTCTCTGGGATAGACCAAGCAGATTCAGGAGAAGTTTGGATCGGTGGTAAAAACCTAAGCAATTTTACAGAACAAGAACTTACAGAATATCGTAGGAATGAAACTGGGATCATCTTCCAATTCTTTCATCTTCTTCCTTATTTAAGCGCTTTGGAAAATGTGGCCTTGCCTCTTTATATCTCAGGTTTGGGAAAATCTAAAGCAAGAGAGGTTGCGAAAGAAGCATTGGAGAAGGTTGATCTTACTCATAGATTCAAGCATAAACCGGACGAACTTTCCGGTGGAGAACAACAGAGAGTTGCAATTGCAAGAGCGCTTGCAAAACGCCCAAGTATAGTTTTGGCAGATGAACCTACTGGAAATTTAGATACATACCACGCTCATAAAATTTTGGAACTTCTCTTGGAATTACAAGAGAAGGAGAAGTTTTCTTTATTCATAGTAACCCATGATAGAGAGATAGGAGAAAAAGGGAAAATACGACTTAAGATGAAGGATGGAATCATCCTACATGAACAAAATCCTGCTTTGGGTCTTGTATGAATTTGTATTTTTTATTCTTATACGAATATTTTAAGACACATCTTCCCAGATTCATATTTGCACTTTTAGGAATTTCATTAGGTGTAGGATTATTCTTATCCACTACAAGTAACGCAAACAAAGCAGAAAAGTCTCTAGTCGATTTTTCTATGGGATATTTAAAAGGAGATTTTAATTTAAAAATTTCTCCGAGTAGACCTGGACAAAGCCTGGATTGGCAAATCCTTTCCGAAATACATTCTAATCCTGATCTAAAAAATATTTCCGCTATCAGACCCAGAATACAACAAGAAGGAATTTCTTCTGATAATCTAAGAGTTCTGTATATGGGAATGGACCTCACCAAAGAATATTTAGGAATTCCTTTAAAGGAAGACACAAGTTCTGAATTTTCCGGTCCATTAGAAAAAACATATGTATCCAAATCCTTAGCGGATAAATTTAAAGGTGCCCCATTTTCTCTTCTTCTAAATGGAAAAAACTGGGAGTTTAAGGATTATATCTCAGTAGATATGGAAGGTGGTTTTTTGATCATTGAAGATATTTCTTTGATCCAAGAAAAACTCAAAGATATCAATGGAGCAGATTATCTTCTTTTAAAATCTTCTGACCCAAATCTTTCTCAGGTAAAAGAAAATCTGCAAAAGGTATTAGGTGCAAATGTCAAAATAGAAACATCAGAAGAGATCCAAGAAAAATCTGCAAATGCACTTCGCTCTTTTCAATTAAATCTCCTAATCATTTCTTTTATTTCACTTTTGATCGCATTCTTCATGGTTTCTAATACCATGACAGGTTTATATTTGAGTAGAGAAAGAGAACTGGGGATCTTAAGAACTTTAGGATTGGATGTAAGATCTTCTATCTTTCTTTTTTTAAGCCAATCTGTTTTGCTCGGAAGTATAGGTACTGTTTTAGGGATTGTTTTTGGTATATTCTTTTCCGGTTTAGATTTTTTCCGTCCTGAATCGGGGCTTGTAGATAAAAATTTATTATCAACTTATAGTTCTATTTCTTTATTTGATTTAGGTCTCGCTGCAGGGCTTGGGATCTTGGGTTCGGTTATTTCTTCTGTTTATCCTGCAATACGTGCGGGAAAGCTCCCTCCCCTTTCCATACTCAGAGACTCTCAAAAAGAAAAAAGGCAGATCCCAAATTCAAGACTCGCGATTTATGGTGGGATCATATTTTTTTCTTCTTTAGGAATCTCTAATCTTCCTTCTCCTTGGAGACTTCCTTTGCCTGGCTTACTTGGTGTGGGAGGTGTTACAATTGGGATCACATTCGCTTTTCCTTATTTACTTTCCTTATTCAGTTCTGGTGTTTCTAAAATTCTGGATAGAAGTGATAAAAGTTTTCCTTTTTTCAGGATTGGCTTAGAAGAATTAAAAGAAAATCCAGGAAGGAATACTTTGACTGCTGCAACTGTAATGCTCGCAGTTTCTTTGGTTTTATGTCTGACCATTCTCACAGATAGTTATAAAAAATCTCTGAATGATTGGGTAGATTCAGAATATCCTTCTGACTTTACGATCATCAATGATCGATTCTTCCATTCGGGGATCCATGGTGGGGTCCCTAAAGATCTTCCTGAAAAGATCAGAGATTTAGGTGTAAGTTCTTATCTGGATGGTTTTTTAGTAAATACGTCCTTTGAAACTGATAGAGGTAATTTTATCATTCACGCATATGATTTTTCAGTTTATCAGACCAAAGCGGAAAGAATAGAGAATGAAGTAAAAGAAGAAACTGATGTTTTAATTTCTTCCAATATGGCCCATTTAAAAAAATTAAAAGTGGGAGATGTGTTAATCGCTCAAACACCTTTCGGCAAAAGGAATTTTCATATCAAAGGGATCAAAGAACATTTCTTTTCGGAAAAAGGAACTGTGATGATGGATATCCATTCCTATAGGAAAAACTTCGAATTTAAGACCATAAACTCCATTAAACTTTTCTTAAAGAAAGAATATTCAGATACATCTGGTATAGAATATTCCAAAAAGAAAATTACGGATTTTATGAATTCTGATCCTGAATACAAAGATCTGATCTTACTCGATTCTGCACAACTCAGGGAAATTTATCTATATGAGATCAATAAAGTATTTCGAGTTTTGGATTCTCTTAAGGCGACTGCAATTCTAATCTCTGTCATTTCTTTACTTTCTTCTCTTGTTCATACTTTGTACGATAAGCGCAGGATCTTGGGACTTCTAAAATATTTAGGAGCTTCTCAGGACCAACTTGGAATTATTCTTAAAACGGAGTCAGTTTATCTGACAGGATTCGGTGCGTTCTTTGGGATCATCTCTTCTCTCATCATGTCTCCTATTATCCTTTATGTGGTGAATAAGAACGCGTTCGGCTGGACGCTCACCTTCTCTTTTTTGCCTGAAACCCCAATCCTGATCTTAGTTTTTGCACCTATCTTGGGTTGGATTTCCGCAGTATATCCCCTACGTTTATTGAGAAAAATGAGCTTCCAGCTCAGTCCAGAATGAGGAAAACTATCTTGATTCAAAACTAGCCCGGAAGTAAGTTATTCCTTCAATGGCTACTCAGCTGGAAATCGCCCTGGAACTTGCGGAAGAGATCAAAAAGATCAACCAGCAGGAAGACAATCGTATCCCTACTTCAGACACTTTTTTGAAAGATATGATCGCATTCTTTTCCAGGGATGTGCATGAAATCCGAGAAACCCTGGAAATGCTCAGGGAAGCCAAGTATCTTTTTATCATTAAGATCGTTCTTCCAGAACAATCCAAAAATTCCAGGGACCAAGACCAGGGAGTGGATGCTTATATCTACGCGGACCTAAAGATCGTAAATGAACTGAAAGGTTTCGCGGAAAAAAAATTGGAGAAGGCTTATGAGGCCACCTATTATAAAAGAAAATCTCCCTTTCAGATCACACGAGAATTATTTCCAAAGATAAAAGAGCATAATAATACTCCTTTGGGAAGGTTTATCAATATCGCAGTGATGTTGGAAGAATACCAAAGGGTTCTCACTTCTGCCCCAAATGATTACGACGATAATAGACGCAGAAATTTATTATCAGAGTTATTAGAAAGAAGCGGAACTCCTGTCGCAGTTGCTCGTGATATTCCAGATTATGAGATCACTTCTTTAGGCGGAGGAGGAGGTTCTCCCTTAGGTTTCAAAAGAGCTGCAGATGCTGTTGCGTCTAATGAAGTTTCTTTTAATCCAAAAAGCCCTTGGTCCAGACTTACTTCTAAATTTTCTGCCGAGTTTTTAATCCGTATTCATTTGAGAAAATATGAATTCGACACTGTGCGAAAACTGATCCTGGGCGGAAAATTAGTCAACTTTGATGATCTAAAATATGTAAGAGATAGTGTCCAAACGATGGAGAACCATATACATCTGGATCCAATCTTACAAAATTTTACAGAAGAGATGACTGAACTCAGAAGACTTGCTCAGAAAAAAATGAATATCCTGAAAGGTATTACCAATTCAGGATCTATCCAAAATTGACCAACTCGAAATACCGAGCAATTAGAGTAATCAATACTACCACTAAAATAAAGATATAACGTCTTCTCGCGGAATATCCTGTATCCATTCTATCTTTAGGAAAATAGATCAGGAACAAAAGTGCATTCACTACAAATATTATAAAAAGAGCATCTTGTTTTTCTTTCCAATATCCACTTACAAAAGCAATTGTTGCTCCTATAGAAGGTAAGAAAGTCATTAAAGTTTTCCAGCTTAATACCTTAGTGTCTTCTTCGAAGACTTTTGCTTTTTTGCCGGTTTTCTTCTCTAATTCGCTTAAGAACTGATCCATATTTTCTATATTTAATATAGGTATATAAGTTCCTTGTTTGGAAATGAGTAGAATTCTTTCGTAACCTCTAAATCTATCTTTCTCGATACTTTGTAAGTCGCGATATTCGAACTCCATACATTGGCCTTTCGCGTTCCATTGTTTTAAGGAAGAAGAGTCCAGTTCCACTTTGGCACCTTCTAATACTTTTAACTGTTTTCTGTAGTTTTTTAGAAGAATAAGTATTAGAACACCGCTTAAGAGCGCATACGCGGAAAGAAATCCAGATCTTTTATCTAACTCTACCTGAAAAAAACTGATCCCAATGAATATTACGAAAATCGAAACTACAAGTCCAGCTCGGATCAGTAGTTTTTTCTTAAAAACGGGAGAATCGTATTGAAATACGGACATTAATCTAAACTTCCGAATTCTGATTTTTTAAACAAAGGGAAAACTTTGATCCCTTCGTCTTCTATCGCTTTTTTGCCGCCTTCTTCTCTGTCCAAGATACAGATACAAGCGGTTACTTCTAATCCAGCGTCTCTCAAACTTTTGATTGCTTGCAAGGTAGAACCTCCAGTAGTGATCACGTCATCCACTACCACACAGGATTTGACTCCGTTTACTCCACCTTCTACCAAATTTTTGGTGCCGTGGTCCTTAGCTTGTTTTCTCACGATCAACGGGAATACATTCTTGGATTGTTTTCTATATTCTAAGGAGATCCCAAAACAGATAGGATCTGCTCCCATTGTGAGACCACCGAAGGCTTCTTCCCTGTCCAGACCGGATTCTGGAAGATGTTTTTCCACAATATACTTACAAAGTAATTCTAATCTTTGAGGATGAAGAGTGATTTCCTTACAATTAAAATAATGCCTGGATTTTCTACCACTGGCCAAGGTGAACGGTTCCTCTCGGAAACGATAGGCGTGGGTTTGAATGAGTTGAAACAATTCTTCCCTCAAAGCGGATCTCCCTCGGGCATCGCCCGGAATTCCATGATAGTAGGAACTCCTCAGGAAAAAACAGATTTTTGAGCCGGATCGGAGCCAGATGGAAAAATTCTAAATTTCTGAATTTTTTCGCAACCTGGGTCCTCAATTCCGCTCTTATCAGAAAAACCAAGACGGGAAAAACCGACATGGAACAAACGAAAAAGAAAATAGCGTTGAAGACCACAATCTTCTTAATAGCGACTCCGATCATCGGGGTCATCGGGACGGGTGCCTTATTATTAACCAGAGGTATTCCATTAAACACATGGCTTGTGTATCTATTTATGACCGCAGCAACCGGACTTGCGATCACCGGAGGATACCACCGTCTATTCTCGCATAGAGCTTATAAAGCTTCTTTGCCGGTAAAATTGTTTTATATTCTTTTCGGAGCGGCTGCGTTCCAACAATCAGTGATCGAATGGAGTTCTGATCATAGAATTCACCATAGATTCGTAGATAAGGAAGAAGATCCTTATGCGATCACAAAAGGGTTCTGGTATGCTCATATTCTTTGGTTATTCGAGAATAGAGATCATAGAACTCCAGTTAACGTGAACGATCTTTACGAAGACAAATGGGTAAAATTCCAAGACGATCATTATTACCCGATCGCTATTTTCATGGGATTTTTGTTCCCTACTCTTCTTTGCGCTCTTTGGGGAGATGCATTGGGTGGATTATTATTAGCAGGTTCTTTAAGAATTGCGGTAAATCACCACATGACATTCTTCATCAACTCCTTGGCACATTATAAAGGAGACCAACCTTTCTCCGATAAACATACTGCTAAGGACAATTGGGTCATCGCATTGTTTACTTTTGGCGAAGGATATCATAACTTCCACCACGAGTTCCAAGCTGATTACAGAAACGGTATCCGTTGGTTCGATTACGATCCAACCAAATGGTTGATCAATACTTTCGCATTTTTCGGTTTAGCAAGTGATAGAAAGACTATCTCTGAAGAACAGATCCTGCGCAAAAAAATGGTAATGGAAGAGAAGGCTCTACGCGAAAAACTAGAAGCTAAATCTCAAACCTTAAGCCAAGGATTCGAAGAAAGATTAGAGGTTCTGCGTAATTCCGTTCAGGAAAGCCAAGCCAGAATGATCAATTTGAAATCTGTGAAAGAAGAAGCAGGAAAAAAGGCAGTCAAAGAAGCTGAGTCGGATTACAAAGTGGCGTTAAACACTTGGAAAAGATTCGTTTCTGGAGATCTTGCTCCGGTCTGATATTATTCCCAGTACCTGATCCATTGCCCTCCTTCGGGAGGGCCTTTTTCATTTAAAGAATAAACTTAACTCATTCTTTTAACATAGGCCGCGTCCCTCGCGATTACCCTTAATTCGCTGACTTTTTTTATTTTTTACGCTCGGGTCAGGCTCTTCGCTTCAGTCAGCGAAGCACCATTCGATCTTTTTAAATTTGAAATCTTCCCTCTTATCACATGGTGCATCGCCGGATTTACGCTGCGATCCTTCGCGGGTTTTGAAAGAAATGTTTTTCGCTTATTCCAAGCCATTTTTTTACTTCAACCCGTGTGTCAGATTCAAGTACATTCAATTTCTCACGCAGAGACGCTAAGACGCGAAGGGTTTAAATTGCTTCTTCCACAAGCCGAACTTTTCTCAGCGTAGTAATTTTGAGAAAATCATTTTACATCATTCCCATGTGCATATTATGTGTCAATTGTGCGAAAGGTTGATATAAATGCGCATTGTTCCATTAATTATACTTATATTTTCCATTATTTCATGTAATAGACCGAAATCTATGGATTCTTCCTACTTCGGAGGGGTTGCGAATATCGGCGTAAGCGATTCAGGCGGCTCAAATTCAAATATTGTCTTCTCTCAGGATCTACAGGTTAATTCTGAGATTTTGGGAAGGGCTCCGAAATTATTTTTCGGTCAAGGGGCGACTATTGACCTAAGGGGGATCGAGGCAGTAGATGTCGCAGTTCTCGATCCGGGGAAAGGAGATTCGTAATTAACGAAAACACAAGAAACGCTCGTTATACTTGATTCAACGAGCGGGTCTATTTTATACTCTAAGGGTAGTAATTCTCTTTCTTATATCACCGATTCTTCACTTAAAAATGCTCAGGGTATTGCCTTGTCTGCAAACGGGGTCATATACGTTTTAACTGTCGATAAAAAGGTCTCAGATTTGTTCAGTTTTACCGGTGGTATCTTATTGAAGAATTCCACTCCTAAAGAAATATCCGGTCCTTTTTCCAAAATTAAATCTGGAGACAAGAAAAGAATATTATACGGTTTTCAAGGTGATTCAATTTTTAGATTTTCACCGAACCTAGAATCTTTCTTCGATATTTCTGCTTCTTTCGATCAGAAATTTTCCGGAGTCAATGCTTTCGATATTGAAGGCAACACCGCCGTCGTTTCGGATTCTTCCGGCACTAGAGTCCTTTATTTTAAAAAACAGGGGAATACATTCAAGCTACAATCTTCAAAGTTAAACTTAACAAAAACTTTAAGTGATGTGGAACTTTCACATATTGTTTCGGATATGGAACTTTTGAAAAATAACTTTGTGGTGATCTCATGTGTAGCAGATAACTTTCTGTTTGTGGCCGATCAAGATTTTCAATTGAAGGCAAGCTACATGTCTTTGCCGGATGTTCGACCTTTCAAAGGGGTAAATCCCATTTTGGGATTGGCTTTGGATAATGCTGCAGGCTCATTATATATCTACAATTACAAAGTTCTTCAATCGCTTAAAGAGTCTTCCGTCCAAAAAATTTATTCATCCAGATGGCAAACTCCCGAAATATCAGACACGCTTTATAATTCAGTGGTAAGTAGAGTCCTTGACGGAAGTTTTTCTCTATCAACCGATCTTCTTTCCTTACCGGAAGTTATAGATTTTTTAAATAAAAACTGAAATGCACAATCGGAAATCACTAATGAAAAGAATAATCATCGCCTTAAATATCGTTCTATTTCTATCGATCGGTATTTTCGGAGCGTATAGATGCGGTTCCAAGCCGAATACGATGGAAATTGTGCAATTGGTATTGACTCTTTGCTGGCCGATTCCTTTGGAAGATAGGCCGCAAATTTGTTTCGACGCCGCTAATTTATATATTGCTTTAACAGGCGGTTGCACTAGCTGTCCAGTGAATTATTCGATTGGACTATAATCCGGACGCTGTAGAGATCGGAAACGTTTGGGTAACGCAGAACGGAACTGGAAAATGCGGTAGAACGACTATTGTTTCGACAGGCGTTGTCACATCTTATGATTGCGTATATACCGCATGCAATAGTGTGGGTGCTCAATCTTCCGCAATGCTGGATTCTGCAGGAGCCTTTGCAACCGGGGCAGGGGCTTGTATGCCCGCAGGTGTAAGTTCCCTTTCACCTGCAAATGGAAGCGTAATTTCTACAAATACAGGAATATCCGTTACGCTAGACAAATCGGTTGATATCACCTCGTTGAACATTGGGGGAACACTCGGCAGTATTGATCCGAATTCTGTTCAAATTTCTCAAAAGAATCAGTTTCGGGATACGATTACGATCCCTCCACAGCCGGAATGGTTGACCGGAGCGAACAAGAATATTACGATAACAGGAACAGATTTAGACGGACTTCCTATTTCTTTGGATTTGAAATACAGTGTATACGCTAATAGTGCGAATCCTTCTCCCGATTTTTCCAACTGTGTTCCTAATTGCAAATTCGGTTGGGGAACTTCTTATTCCGTACAATTCCAAGCTACCGGTGGATTTCTCCCTTATACTTGGACAAAAGGTTCCGGGGCACCTCCCGGAGCAAATATGACGTCGGGTGGTTTGTTGAGTGGGCCTGCGACCAATAATGTATTGGGCCAATACACGTTTCCCGTAACCGTTATGGACGCAGCAGGCACGACGGTGACCAAGAACGTAATGATCGATACGGTCGATCTTGTTACCGCTTGCTTTTTGTTCGGTGTTTGTTCTTTATAAGGAATCAAAATGAAAAAGAAACTAGTGCCCTTTATTTTATTCTCCATTATCTTTTTGAACTGTGAAGGAGAAGCGGAAAGTCGTAATTTTGGAATGACTTCTTTGGAGGCATTCTATAGTACAATTTTAAGAAAACCTGCGGAAGTTCAGTTTCGAAACGATTCTTCGATCGTCCAAAATTACACCTTATGGCAGATGGACGTTTGCCCCGGATCTGACATGTTTAAAGTTCTGGAATCTGGAAATGTTAATCCGGGGGAGACATCTTCTCGATTTACTCTTTCACAAGTTAGTAATTCTGATATTCAATACTTTAGATTGGAAGTCAATTCAACTTGTATTCCGACAAATAACTCTCCCGGTATCTATTCCGTTTCTATTTATTCCGCTGCTACTGTGACATTATGTACATTTACTTCCGATGACGGGGCAACTTACTCTTGTGAGTTAAAGAACTGATCGGAGTTCAAATTCGATTATTCAAAATTGTTCTTATAATATCAGGATAACCTAGGAAGTTAAGCGAAAGGTAAATGAAAATCATACGTTTTATCAGCATCCTTTGCCTCGTTAGTACTCAGTCTATATATGCCGAAAATAATAATCGAGGTTCTTTTTTCTTTGAATTGACTTACGGAGAAGGGCTCTCCTATCCGAATGCTAAACCTTATAAATATGATCCAAATGCTATGAATAAGGAAAATAGTTATAATAACCTGGATAACTCGATCGGAAACTATATTTGGAATACCGGAACGGAAACAGATAAAGCCGCAAGCCTTTACGCGTTCGATCATTCTCCGAAACCGAAAGTTACCGGCCAAAATTATTCGTTTCTTTTCGAGTATGTCTTTAAGAACGGAATCGGATTAGGTGCGAATGTTAACAGTGCCGATTTCCAAGGTTCTAACCTGACGTTCTCCCGAGATTTAGTTATGCTTGGTGTTATTGCTCTGGATGATACATACGGAAACGGAAATTTAACTCAAAACGAGTTAAAAAATATCCAGATAAATTCTCCATACTATACATATCACCAGAATGATCTTTTGAAAATGAGGACATATGGTCTGAACGTAGCATATCATTTTCTGGAAAATTCTTCTTTCGATCCGTATGTGCGCTTCGGATTGGCATACGGAAATGAAACAACCGGCAACGCTAAAGTGGTTCAGTCTACAGTTTCGGTCGGAGCAAGATATATATTCGGACAGAACTTTTATCTACTGGTGGAACTTTCCGGAAATAATTACGACGGATATTCTAAGGCGACTGGAAACTTTGGTCAATATTTTGGAGGAAAAGAGGGATACTCTTGGACTTTGCAGGAATACACTGGCAAAGTCGGTGTCGGAGTTAAACTATAATATTATAAATTAATTAGTAATTTTGTTTCACAATGTATGCCGAAAGAAAGAAAGAAATCAGATAATCTGCAAAGCAAAATGAAATCGTAGAACCAAACTTTTATTTGCCCGGTTTCAATTTTTGAAATATAGCTTCGGTCTTTTTTGAGAACCTTTACGATTTGCGTTTGTGTCAAAGCAGATTCCTTTCCTGCGGAGAAAATTTTTCTCACTTTGCCCGCTCTGCGACTCCGCGCGATATTACAAAATTTTAAATATTATTTCCAATCGAGTTAGGATCTCCTAACTGAGAAACATCCACTTCTACCTTCAATTTATGTTTCCCGCCACCGAATAGAATTCCTTTCAAAGGAGAAACATCGGAAAAATCCCTACCTAAAGATGTATGAATATACTCGTCTGTGATCGCTTTTCCATTTGTAGGGTCAAAGTCGAACCAACCTTGGCCCGGGCAATACACAGAGATCCACGCATGGGTTGCATCACTCCCTCTTAATTTAGGTTTTCCAGGAGGAGGATAAGTTTCTATATAACCGGAAACATATTTACAAGGCAGCCCCATAGAGCGAAAAGCAGCCAAGGAAAGATGAGTGAAGTCCTGACAGACTCCTTCTTTTTTTTCCAAAACCTCGTCCAGAGGAGTATAAATATTTGTACTTCCTGCTTTGAACTTAAAATCTTCTCTGAATCTTTTTACATATTCCAAAACAGCTTCCGGATAAGGAAGATCCATCGGCAGATATTTTTCTAAAAAGTTCTTATAGGAAACGGAGCGAGTTACAAAAGCAGAATCTCCTACAAATTCCATTGCTTCCAAAGCTTCTTTTTCGGTAACCGTTTTCAATTTTTCTAATATTTCTGCTGCAGTGATCGAAACCTGCTTTTTTTTCTTTTCAGGTTCGGAAGTAAAAACTTTCGCTTCTGCAGTCACGGATAGAATATTATGAGGTGTTTCCACTGCAAAAGAATATACAGTATTTCCAAAATAGTCCGTTCTGAATTCTGTATATTTAGGTTTAGGAAAAATTTCTATTCTAAACTCTCTGCAAATCTGTCTTTCATTGGATGTAGGACAAAGATGAGCCAAATTCAAACAATGAGAGACTTCTTTCTCGTATGTATAATGGGTCAGGTGACGAACTGAATACTCAGCCATAAGGTCCTCCCAATCTGACTTGGTTTTCCACATAGCGGAAGTATTTGGTAGCAACTGCGTCGGAGACAGATTTCAATTGGGCAAGAATATCTTCGAGCCATCTTCGAAGTCCACCGGCAGGATCTGCATATTCGAAAAGTCGTTTTGCATCTTCTTCGCTGAATCGAACTAAAACATCTGTAAGTCTTTGGATCTCTTCTGAAATTTCTTCATCTTTTCCAGTAGAAGAGAATAATGTATTCTCTCTTAATCTTTCCAACTGAAATGCAAGTGAGCGCGGATTACTTTCGTCGAAGATCAGAATGTCTACTACTGATTCTGCTTCTACTCTGTATTTATAACGTCTTCTGTAAGTGATCCGAATATCATTCACATTCAAAAGACTTTCAAACATACTTTTATTATAGACCGAAGTTCTTTCGATCGTGGAGAGTAAGAGCCTTGCGATAAACTGCGCCCTCTCCAATCTTTTTCCCATATCCAGGAAGTAGTATCCAGTTTCACGGCTCATACTTTCATTTGCAAGACCAGAGAGAGAAGCAAACAGGTTTACTAATTTTTGTAAGTATTCCAACACTTCGTCGTAACTTGAATTTCGTGGAGTTTCTGATTCCAATCTAGAAATCAAATATCGAGTATCATCAGAGATCCTATCTCTAACTGCCTTTGTACTTCCTACGAAAAAATTCAGATCGTGGCGGATGCTTCCGGAAGAATAAGGAGAAGTTGCTAATTGGAATATCTTCTCTCGTATTGATTCCAAAGAATCCAATCCGTTTGTTTCAAAAAATCCAAGACTGTAGCCTGAAAGTTGATCCAAGATTCCGAGTAAAATAGAAAATTGTTCTTTCTCGTAAGACTCTTCTGCTTCTAAGATCTTATGGACTGTTTCTCTAAGAAGCCTGGACATATTTTCTGCACGTTCCGCATAACGTCCCATCCAGAACATATTGTCTGCGACCCTGCTCGGAATTCCGGAACCTTTTCTTTTGATAGGCATCCTTCCGATCTGGCCAGGAAGAAGACTAAACTCCTTCTTCTCTTCAGAAGCTAAGATCCAAAGATCCTTGGAAATAGCTCCTCTTTGGTTTGTGATAATAAGTTCATCCGCCTTAGGAGAAACCCTCACGAGTCCTCCAGGCATACAAGTATAACCATTCTCAGAAAGACAGGTAAAAGTCCTTAAGACAGACTTACCTATCAGCAGCTCTTCTGAATCTCCCGAAAAAATAGGAGATGTAGAACCTGCGAGAATTTCCTGGGCAACATAACGTTCTGGTCTTGCTTCTACCTTTGTTCTTAGTTCCAACATCTCACTTTCTTTAAGTGTAGAAAGAAAAACAGAAGGATCTAAAGGAGAACGAATTGCTGGTTTGATCGCGTATTTATGGGGATTGGTAAATACTTCTTTGCGAGAATTTTCATCTCCCATCCAAAGTGTAGGAACATTCGGAAGAATTAGATCTTCTCCCAAATAAAATTTACATAAACTTGGAAGATATGCGTGGATGGCCCGATTCTCTAAAAATCCAGAGCCGATAGGATTTGCAACAGTGATAGTCCCTGCTCGAACCGCTCCCAAAATACCTGGAACTCCCAAAAGAGAATCTCCCTTAAGTTCGAGAGGATCCATGTACCAATCGTCCACGCGACGAAAGATCACATCTACTTGTTGTAAACCTTCTATCGTTTTTAGAAAGACCTTATTATCTCTAACAGTTAAGTCTTCTGCTTGGGCTAAAGTATATCCCAGATATCCGGCAAGATAAGCATGCTCAAAATAGGTTTCGTTTCCAGGACCTGGAGTAAGAAGAATAGTAAGCGGTTCTCTATCTTTATTAGAAGAGAATGAATTTAATGTTCTTCTTAAAGCTCTGAAATATAATGCAACTCTATGGACTTGAGAATCTCTATAAAGAGAAGGAAAAATACGAGAAAGAACAATTCGATTTTCTAAAGCGTATCCTGAACCAGAAGGAGCCTGAATACGATCTCCAATCACATAAAAATTTCCCTGGCTGTCGCGGCTGATATCCGTGGCTAAAAATGCCAAACGGAAATTTGTAAAATCATAAACTGGAGCACATGCTCTTAAAAATCCGCCGGACTGGAATAGAACTTCGTGTGGGATCTTTTTTTCGTATAAGGATCTTTTAGGACCATAAACGTCCTTTAGAATTTCGTTAAGTAGTTCGGATCTTTGGGCCAGACCTCTTTCGATCCCATCCCATTCTTTGCTGTCCATGAGAAGAGGAAAAAGATCCAGTCCCCAGGCTCTTTCTCTCTCGTCCCCGTAAACATTATAAGTTACTCCGCTCTCTTTTAAAATACGGAGACTATCTTCTTTGCGCCTTCTTAATTCTGCGCCGCCGAGATTATTTAGTGAACGAAGTAAAAATTCGTATTTGTCCCTGGACTTTCCGTCAGGGAGGCATAGCTCGTCATAAACTCCTAGCGCAGGTTTATATCCGGAGAGAAGATTTGCAGCTTGGGAAGTTCTCTGATTCATCTTCCGAGAGACATTTTCAACTCCCGTCTGATTTTAATCCAGCTTTAAAGTAGCCCCAATATTGATTTGTCTGTATGGCCCTTGTTGGATCCCCACAGGAAGTCTTCCGGAAATATAGACTCTATCTTCTAAATTTTTTCCGTTCACGAAAATAGACCATCTTCCGCCGGGAGCCTCGTATCCAAAATCGGCATTCCAAATTCCGTATGCAGGAACTACACCCTGGCTTCCATCCGTGCTTTGGTTTTTGGTATTCTGCAAATCAGAATATTGTTTATCAAAATATTGATATTCCACTCTGGCATAAAATCCAGACGGGCTTTTCACTCCAATCGCGCCTATAAAAACATTCATAGGAACGTAAGGCAGATAATTTCCGTTTGTGTTTACCTTGATCAGATTTCCTGCAGAGTTCACTGCAAATAAAGGCTGATTTGTGATACTCACAGTTCCATCTGCATTTTGTATTGTGCCCACTGGAACGTAAGTTGTAGAAATTGCTTTTGTATAAGAGTAAGTAAATTCCAAAGGAATTTCCCATCTGGACTCAGCAAATTTTCCGAAGTCGAAAACAAAATTACTCTCCACACCTCTGTTTACTGATCTTCCCGCATTGATAGGGACTGCTCCAAGCCCAGAACCTGCTTCATTCGTATTTACGATTTGATTCGAAAAATATAATGCGTATGTACTAACTTGAGTGTAGAAGTAGCGGGTAATATTTCCTCTAAAACCTGTCTCATAGTTATTGGATCTTTCCGCACTAAGTTTATAACCTAAACCTAATGCAGGATTTTGGACAGTGGAGAATGTAGGAGGAGAGAATGCAGTGTGTGCACCAGCAAACCAGATAAACTTTTCTGTAATATCAAAAGTAAGTCCAATCCCTGGTAGAACTACTTTTGTATAAGTTTCGTTCGCATCATTTACTAAGATGGATTGTCCTACAGTATTCGCGTATCCTTTGGAAATATCATCTGCAGTCGCAAGTCTTCTATGAGTATAAACACCTTGGAAGATATGTTCATAACGAACTCCAGGGATCACCTTAAACTTATCAGTCAATTTGATAGAATCTTGGACATACAAAGCATACGCCCTTGCATTACGATTCTGTTGTTGTGTAGTAATACCTTTAGTAAGAGTTGGATAAGGGAATACATTATTCGCTGCGTTTACGGATTCATAATGCATTCTCGCACCAAAAGCAATCTCATGGTCCAAGCCGAATGTATTAAATTTACCTTCTACCTTAGTTTCCAGACCTCCAGTCTTAAAGAAAGAATGTCTGTTTGGAGTGGAATTTAACATGTAAATCACATCTCCAGGCTGATTTCCTATAATATCAGGAGCATAAACACCAAACGCATTTTCAGGAGGTCTTGCAGGAAAACCGAATTCAGTTAGATTATTATGAGAATAAGATTCTTGGCGAAATAAGAAGCCAACATTTGTCCAATATGCTCTTGTGATCATCTTCCAATTTTCATTAAAAGTATGATCATGACCAATCACTGCGGCCTGTCTATCGATGGATTTTTGGTCATATCTAGCAGGATTGATCCTTGGATTTCTCCAATACAAACCCTGTGTGAGTCCTAGATAAGTAGATTGAGCCTCTTGCTGGTAAGATTGGTACTTTAGAAAAACAGAATCTTTCTCTCCTAATTTTTGGATCAACTTTAGATTTAGATCGTTAACTCTAAAACCTTGGTAATCCCTAAAACCATTTCCTTGGTTACGCATATAAGAAATATCATAACCAGTATTCGTAGTTTGATTAGTCCCGCCATATTGCAAAAGACTGGAAGCATAACCGTTCATTCCACCGATCACCTTCGCACTAAACGTCGGTTTTTCAGGAGGTTTGCGGGTTACATAGTTTACAATACCGCCCAAAGTTGTTGGTCCAAAAAGAATAGAACCTGAACCTTTCACAACTTCTACTCTTTCCATTCTATCAATATGAGGCACAAAATAACTTTCTGGTTGTCCGTAAGGACTCAAAGAAGTGAAAACTCCATCTTCTAAGATCAAAGTTTTTCTAGATTCTTCGTTACTCACACCTCTGAACGCGATATTCGGAGTAAGACCAACTGCATCTTGGTATCGGATCGTTGCACCAGGAACCCTGCGCAGCGCTTCCATAGAATCGATTGGATTTGTTTCTTTTAAGATCTTTTTGCCGATCACATTCGCTGAACCAGGGATCTTTTTAATATCATCATCCTTGGCTCCGATCACATTGATTTGTCCGCTTTCTAAAAATCTTCTTCTCTTCTCTGCAAGAGTTTCCTCTTGTTTGGACATTTCCTTCTTAGAAGGATCTTCTTGTTCGTTTTCTGAAGAAGTTCCGTTTGCCCCATTATTTCCATTAGGCTGGGAGAAGAGGAAAGAATTAGAAAAAATTAAAATACTAAAGACAAGAGAGGAACGGAATCGTTTCTGGAACATCAATCTCCGTCCCCTCCTGGTCCACCGGAAATCGGACTCGAGCCTGTAAGAGCCGCGAGTTCAGTATTCAAAATAGTTAATAATTCACTTAAGTCCGCAATACTAGACTTGATTGCAGTAAAATTTGCAGAATTAGAACTTCCCCACGCAGCAGGTGGATCAGCAGCAGAAGGAGTGATATCTCCTAAATGTTCATCTAATTCAGCGATTTCATGTTTAATCTCAGAATCCAATGTAGGGCTATAAAATTTTACATAATCTGAAAGTCCTGCACCTGTTCCGTTACCAGTATAGATTGCTTTAAAAGTACTGAAATTATCTATTAAATTCTGGAAAGAGTCTCCAGAAAACCTGGACTCTGCACGATCTGATTTAGGAGAAGAACCATTCCCTCCTCCGGAAAGACCTTCTGGAATTTCCAGTTTTCCATCTTTCATAATACTTAAGAGTTGGATTGTTCCAGATAAAATAGCATCTAACGCAGCTCCGGAACTTGGAAACGTGGCAGAAGTCCCGTTGCCTGCAGTTGCAAGCTGTGTTCCCAAAGGATTTGTTCCACTTGTATCCCAAGCGCTAGTCACATTGAATGCATGACCGCTATATTCTAAAACTAATGCTCTTAAAAGTGCAGATCTTCCATTTGGAGCAGAAGGAAAATCGCCACAACTTGCTGCAGTTCCTCTATTTACTCCTGGTCTGCTAAAAAGAATATATTCAATTGCACTAATACCTTTAGCCTTATTTTTCATCTGGCCTATTGCCTGTTGTGCGTCGGAAAGATCTCCAACAGTAAATGTATCCAAATCATCCAACTCAGTTGTATTAGGTGAAGACTCTATTAGATAATTGATTAAGAACGGATCCATCCGAGTAAAATAAGCGAGAGTAGATCCGAAACGAAAAGGTTCCACTTTTTTCAGATCAGATTTATGAGCAATCCAAGCTGCTTGAGCACTAGACAAAGAATCAGAAGCACAAAGATCATTCGTTGCATTTACAAGATCCACTCTGCTCGCCTCTAAATTCACGAATAGAGGAGGAATGATATTATTTCCTAAATTCTGTAAAATAGATCTAGGATCGAATGAATTGAACATCTGGTAGAGATATCCATTCGTATTTGCTGCACCCGATGCAGAGTTTTTATGAGAACAAGAAATGAAAATAGAAAGTAAGAAGATACTTAGAATGATCCAAGCGGTAAGGATCAGCTTCTTAATTCGGAAAAACCTGCCGAATCGTCCGCTTCTAACAGAATTGTTTTGTCGCATCGTTCCCTCGAAACTGGGTTCTTTATCTTGAGAATCAGAATTATTTTTCTAGAACTGGTTGCAACTGTTTTTGAGATTAGATCTCACAAAGTAAGTTTGATAAATACTAATTATTCAATCCAACGAAGGTCCATTGTATAACCATTCGTATTCTTCAATCGTTTAGGTTCGGAGCCATCCAAAGCAGAATGACCATCTGCTAAAAATCTGGAGATCCTACGAGACTCAGCTTCATACGAATTCACAGGAAAAGTATCATAAGCTCTTCCACCTGGATGAGAAACATAATAACGACAACCACCTAAAGGACGAGAAGACCAGGTATCCCAAACATCAAATACCAAAGGAGTATGGACCGGAAGATTCGGATGCAAAGTGAATACTGGATTCCAAGCCTTGAAACGAATTCCTGAAACTGCTTCACCTTTTCTGCCAGTGCCTCTAAGTGGAACTTCATATCCATTACAGCTGAGAAGATAACGATCACTCCAACCTTCTACCTTTACTTGCAATCTTTCTAATGCAGAATCTACAGATCTAGAAGTTCCAAAAGAAGAAGATTCTTCTCCTAAAACATTCCAAGGTTCCAAGGCCATTCTAAGTTCTAAGAAAACTTCTTCTCTTTGGGTTTTGCCATATACAGGAAAACGAAATTCAAAAAATGGAAGGAACTCTTCTTCTTGGAATGCAAAGCCATGCTCTTTCAAATCTCTCAGAACATCTTTAAAATCACTCCAAACAAAATGAGGAAGAAGAAAACGATCATGCAGTTCTGTTCCCCAATAGGTAGGCGCTTTCACATAAGGTTTTTCCCAAAATCTGCAAACCAAAGATAAAACCAAAAGTTGTTGTACCACACTCATTTTATAATGAGGAGGCATTTCAAATCCTCTTAGTTCTACAAGACCCAAACGAGAACCCATTGGAGGATACAGTTTATCTATGGAAATTTCAGCTCTATGAGTATTTCCTGTTAGATCCACAAGTAGATTTCTAAAAAGTCGATCTACTAACCAAGGATTTGATTCTTTAATTTTATCTAATTGAGAAGAAGCTAATTCATATTCGTATAATATTTCGTCCCTGCCCTCATCCAGACGAGGAGCCTGAGAGGTAGGACCAATAAACAAACCAGAAAAAAGATAAGAAAGAGAAGGATGATGCTGCCAATAACTTACCAGGCTTCGCAGAAGGTCCGGTCTTCGTAAAAATGGACTGTCTTCCGGGGACATTGCACCTATGGTGATATGATTCCCTCCTCCTGTTCCAGTATGCCTTCCATCAATTAGGAATTTTTCTGCACTAAGGCCGAGCTCTTTTGCTTCTTCATATAAGATACGAGTTTTCTCTTCCAGCTCTTTAAAATTAGAAGAAGGATGTAAATTTACTTCTAAAACCCCAGGATCTGGCGTTATTCTAAATAGACCTAACCTTGCATCAGAAGGAGGTTCATATCCTTCTAATACGATTTGTACTCCAGATTTTTCAGCAGCAAACTCTATGGAAGAGATTAAATCTAGCCAAGGTTCCAAACCTTCTACTGGAGGTAAAAATACATGAATAGAACCAAGTCTTGGCTCAATAACCAAAGTAGTTCGGATCGGAAGATCTTTTCCGGTTGGAAAAAACTTAGGCTCTTTAGAAGATCTTTTTTCTAATTTAGAATCCAGATCTTTCCTGGAACTTAATTTTTTACTCTTAGACAGATCAGTAAGAACAGCATTCGGTCTGAAATTTTCGGAGATAGAAGAAAAAGGTAATCTAAATCCGGCAGGGCTATCTCCTGGGATCAAATATAATCTTTCTCTTTTGTATTTCCATTCAGAACTTTCCCATTCAGACTTTGTATAATTAAATTGTAATGGAATAGCGATCGCTTTTTTAAGTTTAAAATCTCTATCTACAAGTGAGAGAACCTTCTTCCTTTCTAATGCCTCGAAAGAAAAATCTTCTGAATTAAAATCTTCGCTCTTAGGATCTTTCCATTCAGGAAGTTGACCTTCTTTCCATAAATAATAGAAGCCGTCCTCATATAGAGGAACCATATGTTTGGGAGAAATTCCCAAAGTTTTACAAACTTCTTCCCCAAATTTATCAGATGATACTAATTCCTTATCTAAATCCTGTTTTTCTTTTTCAGAGGAAGAAGAGAATAATCCTTCGTTTTTCCATAAAGAATCTCCGTCCTTTCTCCAGAAAACATTTAGAGACCAACGAGGCAAAGGTTCTCCAGGATACCATTTTCCTTGAGTAACCTGAACCAGAGAACCAGGTGAAAATTTTTTACGAAGATTTGTAAGTAATGTTTCACCTAACTCCAGTTTTTCCTTACCGAGTGCGAGAGTATTCCATTGAGGATCTTGTCTGGATATGTCTGAAATAAAAGTGGGTTCTCCACCTATGGAAACACGAATATCATTTTTTTTGCATTTAGCATCCAGATCTTTGCCAAGTTTTAATACTCTGTCCCAAGTAGGATCTGTATAAGGTTTGGTAACACGAGGAGATTCTTGGAAACGTTTGACTTCCATCCTGAATCCAAACTTGGATTCAGCAGGATCAGAATATCCAAATACTGGAGAAGCACTTCCAGGTTCTGGAACTGCAGCCAAAGGAATATGACCTTCCCCCGCAAATAAACCAGAAGTTGGATCAAGGCCGACCCAACCTGCACCTGGTAGGAACACCTCCGCCCAAGCATGAAGGTCAGTAAAATCTTCCTTAGCTCCAGAAGGCCCGTGAATAGAAACTTCGTCCGGTTTCAATTGGATGAGATAACCGGAAACAAATCTGGATGCGAGACCGATATGTCTTAAAATTTGAACGAGTAAAAATGCTGAGTCTCTGCAAGAACCGGATCTTCTTTCTAAAGTTTGAGTGCAGGTTTGGACACCGGGTTCCATTCTTATCACATACGAAATGTCTTGGTATACTCTTTGGTTGAGGCCTACCAAAAAGTCTACCGTCCGTTTTGATTTTAAAATTCCGTCTTTTCTTAAACCTGAAATATAATTCGCAAGTGCGTTACTTCCATCAGTTGCGCTTAAATAAGGAAGAAGTTCCTTTCTTAAAGCATCCGAATAAATAAATGGAGTTTCTTCTGCATCAGGCTCTAAGAAAAAATCAAATGGATTGATGACTTGTATCTCTGCTACAAGATCCACTAGTATTTTTAATTTTTCAGTTTTCTTAGGAAATACTAATCTAGCTTGGTAATTCCCAAAAGGATCCTGCTGCCAATTTAAAAATTGTTCAGAAGGTTCTACCAATAGAGAATAAGAAACAATCCTGGTCCTAGAATGAGGAGCAGGCCTCAATCGAATGATATGAGGAGATAATGCAACGGGCCTATCGTATTCGTAAGAAGTTTCGTGAGTAAGAGAAACAAGTAAGGACATGATCAATTCCTAAAATAGGTTTCGTCCAATTGTGCAGCGATACCATTCAATCTTACTTGCAATTGGTCCAAATATTCATGCATACCTGAAGAAAAAATTTCGTCTATCGAGGCGTAATTCATTTCAGAAAGAAGAACACCTACCCTCTTCTCTGTTTCGTCCCCATAACTATCTTTTTCAGAACCACTTAAAATTTTCAGACTATCAAATGCCTTGGACAAACAAGAACGGATTGCTCTTGGAAAAATTTTATCTAAGATCAAGAACTCAGCGATATTTTTTGGAGTGATCCTTGTATAAAAACGGTTAAACATTTCATGAGCACTTGCAGATTTCAAAAGAGAAAGCCATTGGATCAGATCCAAAGTGGATCCAGCCTCTTCTCTTGCAGGAAGAAGTATAAAATATTTCATATCTAAGATACGAGTTGTCTTATCCGCTCTTTCTAATAATCTTCCGAGCAATGCAAAATGCCAAACTTCGTCATGAGAGATTGTGGCTTCTTGGCAACCGTAGAATAATAAACATTGGTTTCGGATCGCTTTGAAAAATTCAGCAATCCCAGGCATATCAGATTCTTCGAATTTTCTTTTGGATTTGATCGTAAGATAGAATTCGTTGATCACTTCCCACATAGGAGTGGAAATATTTTCACGGATGGTCCTTGCATTTTCTCTGGCACGGATCAAACAATTCATGATAGAATTTGGATTTTCAATATCCAAACTCATGAAGTGGATCACATTCTCTTTGCTTGGATTATTATACTTTTTAGAAAATAATTCATTGTCTCCGGTAGTGTATACCAAAGGCATCCATTGTCTGTTGGAGTCCTCGTTCAAATCTAAGGAAAGTTGAAAATTCACATCCAAAAAGCGTGAATAATTTTCGGCCCTTTCCATATAACGATTCATCCAGTATACGGATTCAGCGACTCGGCTTAGCATGTGGAAACCTCTCTAGTTTTGTGATATTTTTCGGTTCCGCTTGGGATATTCCCCTGATTGCCAGTTCTTTATCTTTTTTGATATTAACCCATCACCCAAGTATCTTTAGAGCCACCACCCTGGGAAGAATTCACAACTAAGGAACCTCTTCTTAATGCAACTCTAGTTAAACCTCCGGGCATCACATAGATCTCTTCTCCGTATAAGATAAAAGGTCTTAGATCCACATGCCTTCCTTCTAATTTATCCTCTATCAATGTAGGGATCCTGGATAAACTCAAAACAGGCTGGGCGATATAATTACGAGGGTCTGCCTTAACTTTTTCTACGAATTCTTCTTTTTCTTTTTCGCTCGCAACAGGTCCAATGATCATTCCATATCCGCCTGCTCCGTTAGCCGCTTTTACAACTAGGTTCCCGATATTCTCACAGACATATTTTAAGTCCTTCTCCCTGGAACATAGATACGTAGGAACATTAGGAATGATCGGCTCTTCTCCCAGATAATACTTAATAAAATCAGGAACATAAGAATAGATCACCTTATCATCCGCGACTCCAGTACCAGGAGCATTCGCAAGTGCAACATTACCTTTTTTGAATACTTCGAATATACCCGGAACACCCAAAAGAGAATCTTTACGGAAAGTTTTAGGGTCCATGAATGTATCATCGATCCTTCTATAAAGAACATCCACTTGTTTGAGACCTTTAGTGGTTCTCATATACAATTTATCATCTCTAACAGTAAGATCAGTACCTTCTACCAAAGGAACTCCCATACGAGACGCAAGAAAACTATGTTCGTAGTAAGCGGAATTATAAATCCCTGGTGTCAGGACTCCAATATTCGGATTCGGTTTATCAGAAAGATGTTCCAACATCCCACGAAGCCTGATCGGATAATCATAGATAGGCCTTACGGAAAGACTCGCAAAAAGTTCCGGGAAGGTCTTTTTCATTACTTCACGATTTTCTAATACATAAGAAACACCGGAAGGACAACGTAAATTATCCTCGAGGACCAACATCTGCCCATCCCCGTCACGCACAAGATCCGTTCCAGTGATATGGATCCAAATCCCCTTAGGAGGTTTAATCCCTTTACATTCTTTTAAATAACCGGAACTGCTATAAACGATCTCCGCCGGGATCACACCGTCTTTGATGATATTCTCATCACCGTAAATGTCTTGGATGAAAAGATTTAAAGCACGAATCCTTTGCTTAAGACCTTCTTCCATTTTTTTCCATTCGAAAGAAGTTACAATGCGAGGAATGATATCGAAAGGCATGATCCTCTCTTCTTCTTCCTCATCTCCATAGACATTAAAAGTGATGCCCAAGGATAGAAGTGCCTTTTCAGCGGAAGCCTTCCGTTTCAGAAGCTCTTTATCTTCCATCCCTTCGATTCTGGATTTTAAGATATGATAACTCTGGCGAATCCCCCCCTCTTCAGAGAACATTTCGTCGTAAAAGGAATCCGTTTGGTAATTTGTCAGGAGCATAGAATTCTCCCCCCATCTATCTGAAGGAGACGAATTTTGCCCCTAATAAACAAGCAGAAATTAAATTTAGCGCTTATTTTTTATACCGATTATTTATCAATGCTTAAGTTTTAAACATTTTACCTAGACAGAGGGCCAAGTGTTGGAGGAAGGAGCGGGTTTCAGGGGGAAAGCAGGAAAACTGATGGGTGAAGGATGTGAAGTGGTTTTGGGGAGTTGCGGGGTTGGAGTGGATTGGCGAGAGTGCGGTGGTGTGGGATTGAGGATATGCAGGGAGGATGGGAGGTGGCTTTGGGAATGGGGGGAGGCGAATACAAGCAATGTATAATATTATAAAAGTAGCAAGTTATGCGAATTCATTCCACATACCCAAATAGATGGCTTGACTAATATGCAACTACAAGTAACGTTATACGGAATTATGTAAAATTTATGAACGAAAAGAAAGAGCAAAAATACAGAACTGAAATCGCCTATACTAAGTACGTAAAAAACTATGTTTTACTTAGAGCGCATGAGATTTATATTAAATCCACATATGAGTCATATAAAGAAATACTTGAGAATAGTCATGTTTATCTTATCTGCTCAAGGCCAAGACTGAAGATTCGAGAAGAAACGTTTCACACCGATTTAGTAAATCTATATTTTGATATTGAACTCTGCTCCAGTCTCGATAAAAACTTTAAAACCGTATCTGTAGTCATAGAAAAATCTCGAATTGTCTCGTTTTCAGATGTTTCGTTTGAGATAGACAAAGAATCTGAAAGCGACATCATCATTAATCGAGAAGGATTTACTTCTGTTAAAACTTCTATACATTATTTCTTAAACCAAACAGAAGAATATCTTAAGTTAAAAGATGAATTAAATTTAAAAATTGAATATATTGGCCGCTCATATGGGGAAGATGGAAATCGAGTCTCGTTTTCTAGGATAAATGGCCATGAAAAATTACAAAGAGTATTAGCGGAATTCGCTCATAAAAATCGTAATTCAGAGATTTCTATTCTGTTTATTGAATTTTCTGATGCACAACTTATACTTTCGATTGATGGTATTGGCAATCCTACTACTTCCGATCAAGAAAGTACTAAACATGCAGCGGAAGCCATTAATCATAATTTTGACCCAAAGTTCGGTATTTACTTAGCAGAGGCTTGTTTGATTAGATACTTTGAACCTGATTATAATAAAGTTTATAAAGAAAAATTTCCATCAAAAAATTCAGCTACTTTATCCGAATTGGCAAACTTAGACATACAGTCTGCCATTATTGAAATATCTCTGAATAAAGCAAGTTTCATGCTTTTTAGCAATAAGATTGCAGCTCTTCAAGACCATATAATTAATTTTTCCATCCAGACCGAAAACGATCGAAAGAACATCTTTACAGAAATGATTTGATGCCACTTCACCTAACTATCTCTGCTGTCGTGACGCCGGAGGGTCACTTTACGACTTATACATACTGGCGTCATCATAAAACGTCGGCAATGACCAGTCGTTAGACGAAATGATTTTAATTCTATAATAAGAGGAAAATATGGAAGTTAAATTTGATATTAGTAATGCAGAGTTGACTGATTCTGATAAAGATATAATAAAATCAAGTCTTGGTCTAACTAACAATGTAGAATTGAAAAAGTCTTTGGAAAAGATTGCAAAAGCTTCGTTTTTAGAATACCGAAAAATGTTCATTGAGAGAGGCGTGCCAACTAAGGCCGACGAAGTTTTACAAGAAAAGTTATTCTATTTAATTAAACATTACTTTATAGAAAAGCTCCCAACTGAAGCGGGAATCTCTACAATATTTCAATTAACCCCTTCATCCAGCAAAACTCTCCTTAAAAATACAATTTCAAGATATAGGATTCATCTTGAAGAAATAATTAGAAATTCTATCAAAGAAGTATTAGGAGATATTGAGAGGACGGATGATAAGGTAAAAATTGTAATTCAGTCTGATAATATCAAAGACCAAATAAATATGGTAATAGCACAGAAAAAACCTACATTAAAAAAACTTATTTCAGTTAAGAGCTCAGCAGGGCAATATGAATGCCCGAAAGATACTTTTGCTTTTCTTGAATCTGAATTTTTGTAATGAAACTATCTGTTGACATTGGCGCTATTGCACTTGTCCTTACTTTTTTGACAGTATATTTAGAACTTATAAATAAAAATGCAGATATACTTTTATCCAAAGAAACCCCCTCGAGGAGTGAGAAGCAAGCATTAGCTGATTATGCGAATAAACTACTCAGGATTCTATTCTTCAATTGTCTGCCACTAACGATCGCGTGTATTGCGTTATTAATAATTCTTTCGAAAGAGTTTTATGAAACGTTAGGATCACATAGGATAGATTTTTGGGACATTGATATTAATGCTAGTTTATTCGTTCTTTCATATTTTTTTGTAGTGTCTTTTGTCATCTATTCTATACTGCTTTCCCTAAGGTTACTAAATAGGTTTTTGAAAGTCGAAAAGCAACGCACCTAACATCCCCCCCTACTGCCCCTTCAACTCCTTCACAATCATACACTCCTTCCCCACTTGTTTTTCACGAACGTAACCAACCACATGCCCAATGGTGGCTGCGGTGCAAAACGTAGTTCAAGAAAAATCTTCACTCACAACTCCGCCAGGGATGCGCAGGGCTTTTAGTCCCGAAGGGATGAGCGTTAGCGAACCCGTAGCAGCCCGGTCCCGCAAAGCGGGAGGCGGCCAAAACTATCTATCTTTTACGAATGGAAAGGCCTTAAATCATTTCGTTTCTATTACAAGTTACTGTATAGTTTGTCTATAAACTACCATGAGCTTATTATAAAATTATAAATCAGGTATGTGTTCTGGCTGAGTTTCAATCCATATTATGCGATAATGGTCGTTATGCGAGCAGATAAAAATAACGACCAAGGACTGCTAAAGTTTGCTTGGTTTGGGGGCGGAGGCTCTTCGGCAATAGCGCCTCCGGTTACTGATCCGAATGACGGAGAATTGCAGGAAATTTGGACTTCCGAGAGTATCGATTTAGATAATACAAGAGTTATCTTTTTCGGAAATGCGACCGTCACTTCTGCTCAGAAGCAAGTCTCTGATAATTTAAGATGTGTTGCGGGTCCTTAACGCTCGCAAAAATAGAATTTGACAATGCATATAAATTGGTCATTTTATGCATATAATGAGAACAACAGTAGATATCCCAGAGGAATTGTTTTTGGAAGCAATGAGGTTGACTCATTTAAAGACCAAAACCGACGTAATTAAGGAAGGACTTACTTCTTTAATCAGAAGGGAAAAATTGAAAGATCTTAAGAAGTATAAGGGATCTATTAACCTCGAAATTAATATCGATAATTTACGGAAACGATGACTCGCATTCTAATAGATTCATCTGTATGGATTGAATATTTCAGGAATGCTAATTCACCAATTTCTACCAAAGTTGATGAATTAATTGATAATGAAAATGTTTATACAAATGATCTCATTCTGGCAGAGTTAATTCCTTTCCTTAAATTAAGAAAGCAATCCAAGATTCTTACCTCTTTAGAAGCTATTGAACGTTTTCCGTTAGAAATTGATTGGGAACAAATCATTGAATATCAAATTTCAAATCTTAAAAATGGAATAAATAAAGTTGGTATTCCAGATTTAATAATTGCTCAGAATGTAATTCAGAATAAAGCCACACTTTTTACGTTAGATAAGCATTTTAAGCTTATGAGCAAGAATGTGAAGTTAAAAGTTTACTAAAGCTCGCCTCCCCCTACTTCTCCAACTCCTTCGCTATCATACACTCCTTCGGGATCCATTCCTTCTCCACTTGTTTTTGGCGAACATGACCAACTATATGACCCGTGGTGGCTGCAGCTGCGAGAAGTGAGTACGAATATAAAACCGTATAAGGAGAGGTTGGAAGTAAGTCAGAGATCCCACCTCCCACATAAGACCCGTAAGCTGGATATAATGTGCGATATGCGGTCATTTCTTCTGTTTTGTCGCATCGATATCTGAAGTATCTGATCGCGTCGTCTGAGGCTCTTGCTTCCGGGTAGAATGCCCCGAGGACAGGGACTGCGTAGCCGAGCGCATATAAAGAACGATATTCTCTTTGTGCAAAATCTTTGGAGTGTCCGCCTTCATGTATTACTACTGCTGGAATATCAGAATACACATGGATGGTATTTGAATATGGATTATAATGGTCTCCGCCAAAAATACGACCTACTAAAAGTACATCATTCACTACGTATGCGAATAAACCTATGGTCCATTTCAAAACTGGATGTACTGATTTAGAATCCCAAAGTCTTCTGAAATCATTTCCAGGAGAATACTGATTAAATCGCACCTTAACATCTTTCAGGTTATTATCTCTGATATAATCCATCAGATACTTTTTTGTTTCGAAAGATATTTTGTGACTTTGCATCCTCCTGTCCCAGATCATCAGTTTTGCGGCTAAACTTTCGATCCAGATCCAGCTTCCTATAAAGTCTAGGACTGAATATGGTTCTCCCTCTTCGAACTGAGGATTTTCTTTGTCAAAATACATTTGGTCATTCGGCTCGTATGGCTGAGCGACTGTGTATCTTTTTTCAGTAGAATAATAGCAGGATTGGAATATTGTACAAGTAAGTAAGAATATTAGAATTTTCTGTTTCATCTTACTTCTTTCCTTTTTTGTTTTGAGAATGTATGGGAGATGCAGAATGTTTTTTGATCTCATCCAAAAAATCTAAAAGAGCCACTTTGCCCATTTGATTTATTTGATCTTCTCTGCTTCCCCTATGACCTATATAAGGAAGATGTATAATCCATCCGAGTAAGACTGGAACTGTTGCAAGAGTTGCCATAAAATCAGTGACTCTGGATTCGATCCCATCCTTGAATTGGTAATGCCATGATTTTCCGGAAGAAATAATATCTGCTTCCAGCTCCACATTCACTTCGTTATAGGTCCAATGATCTATTGATTCCAATCTGAACTTTTGGATGATGATCTTATGTTTTCCTGGATATTCTTCCCTATGATCGTTTATTTCCTTTCGGATCAGTCTGGAAACCGGTCCGTATAAATTTGTATAATCTCGTCCGAGTCCTGTCCAAGAAGTAAATCCATCTTCGTAATATACGAAACGATAAGGCACCTCGTTTGGAAATTCAACTTCGATATCAGGATTCTCGGAATTATAATCTATAAAGCCTGCTCTTAGTTCCCCCCAATGTTCTTGGACTTCATGAGCACCTGAAAGAGATCTAGGAACATACACTTTGATAGAAGTGCAGGAAGAAAGAAATATTAGAAAAAGTGATAATACAAACTTAAGGCAATAAGACATGACGGATCGTTTGGTAATTTAGAATTGTGGAGAAGAATGTAAAGAATAAATTCTTAACTGAATGGAAGAGGTTTCTATTCAATTTGGAATATCTTTCCATTTTGATCCAGGAATTTCTAAAACGAATTCGGAACCAAATGCAAGACTTGGGGTCTTAAATCCTTTTCCCCCTTTTCCTGAAAGTACTTTGGAAACTGCTGCGAGAGATGATTCGACTGTGAATTCGTAACCTTCTTTACATTCCAAAACTTTGGTGAATTTTTTTCCTTCTTCCGATCGAACTTCTCCCCATACTGTCGTTTTGACTAGGGTCCTTGTTCTTTCTCCTGGGCCTTTGATCGTTTTTCCTACCAAAGCCTGGACTCCTTTTAATACAAAGGGAAGTTTTAATAAAGAGATGATGGGTTTAAAATAGCGTAACGCGTTTACTTGTCCGGAAGGAATATCTGTATACACATCAATATTTGGGATACCTGTAGAAATATAAGCAGTGAAAACATCTCCCCAAGGAATTCCATATACCTTATAGGTTTTTCCGTTAGCGCTCACCTCTCTGGCTCTACTTAGATGAGGAACTCCAACCATCTCCCCATCCCTTCTGATCTTAGATCCATAAGGCAATTGAGCGAGTGCACTTTTCATTGTGCCTGGAGAAACTTCGCTTAGTCCTACGAAGGCAAGTTCCAAAAACTTTGGCTTTGAAAGTGATTCTTTTAAAGAAGAAGCAAGACAATCTGTAGGAACAATATCAAATCCAACGCCAGGTAAAAGAAGAACTCCTGCTTCTTTAGCTTCTTCTCCCAAAGCTTGTAGAGATTCATATACAGGAATTTCTCCGGTGATATCCAGATAATGTACTTTTTTAGAAATACATGCCTTAGCCATCGGAACAGAAGTTTGGATGAAAGGTCCCGCGCAATGCAAAACGAGTTGGAACCCTTGTATATGCGAACCGACCTCGTTCGAATTATTTAAATCGAAAATTTTATATTCTAAACGGAGTTCGTTTGCGAGTTCTTCAATTTTGCCTCTGCTTCTTCCTGCGAGTACTGGTTTTAAACCACGAGACACTGCTCTTCTTGCGATCAGTTCTCCTGTGTAACCGTTCGCTCCATAAATCATCCACTTAGATACTGCCATAAGGTAGGAACTACGACATCGTTTCTGATTTAGTCAACCTGCATACCACGAACGAGTTAGTTTTTTTCACACAATTGATAGGTAAAGAATTTCCGTTTTGGAGTCTGTTTTAGTTTTAGATTGACCTAGTTATGGAACGAGGAATGATAGAGGTTACCGGCTTGTATTATGGAAAAAATAAATCTTATCACAATCGCAATTCCATTTTTCTTTTTGCTGATCGGGTTAGAGCTCGCATTCTCCTGGTATCATAAAAGAAAACTTTATCGTCTGAACGATTCTATCAACGATCTTAGTGCTGGTATTGCTAGCCAAATTTTTGGGATCATCTTCAAGACGTTCACATTCTTCGCTTACCTTTGGGTATATGAGAATTGGAGAATATTCAATCTTCCTTCTTGGCCAAGTGAACCTGTTTCTTGGATGCCTTCTTCTGATGTACTTGGACTTTCTGCTTCTACCTGGGCTTGGACAATTGTTCTAGCAGTTTGGGTCAGTTGTTTTGTTCTCTATGATCTTGCTTATTATTGGCTGCATAGATTAAGTCACGAGGTGAATTTCCTTTGGGCGGGACATGTGGTTCACCACCAAAGTGAAGAGTATAATCTTACTGTTGCATTACGTCAGGCAAGCTTTCACGGATTATTTACTTGGATCTTCTATATTCCTTTAGCGATCATTGGATTTTCTCCTATCGTAATGGTTCTGAACGGACAATTAAATTTGATCTATCAATTCTGGATCCATACAAAAGCGATCGATAAATTCCCAAAATGGTTCGAAGCAATATTCAATACACCTTCTCACCATAGAGTTCACCACGGTATCAATCCTAAATATATAGATAGAAACCATGGCGGAACATTGATCGTTTTTGACAGATGGTTCGGAACATTCCAAGCAGAAGAAGAAACTCCCGTATACGGAACAGTTAAACCTCTTCGCAGCTTCAATCCATTATGGGCAAACGTTCATTATTGGATAGAAATGTGGGAACAAGCAAAACAAAGCCCTCGTTTCTTGGATAAGATCAAAGCTTTCTTAGCAATGCCGGGATGGAGACCTCAGGACTTAGGAGGACAATACCCTATCCCTGAAGTGGATGAGAAAACATTCAAAAAATATGATGTAAATCTCTCCAAAAGTTTAACTGCTTATGCAGTGACCTGGTTTGTTCTTACATTGGTAGGAACATTCTCAATGCTTGTAAAAGTGAATTCAATACCGACAGGGCTGCTGTATACGATCTTCTTCTTTAGTATTTTCTCCTTAACTACTGTGGGAGGAATATTAGATCTAAAACGTTGGACTCTTTATTTAGAGCCGGTTCGTATCGCTCTTTTGGTAGGAACTGCTTTCCTTTTAGGAGTTTCTACAGGGACTGCGTTTATCGCAGCTGGATTCGGTGCACTTTCACTCGCATGGTTTTTCTCCCAGAGACATCTATTTGCTGAATGGAAGGACATTGATCCAATCAAAGAAATTCATAGCAAAGCCGCTTAATCAGTAATATCGCACACTTCTCCGCTTGGGATCAGGCATTGCATGCGGAGAAGTTTTCCTAAATGAATTCAAACAAAACCGTTTCCAACGGAAACGAATCTCTCCTCAAAAACGGATATTTTCTTTTTCAGAATTTTTTCGAGCAAAGTGGACTGGAGAATATTCGGGACATTCTACTGGATGCAAATTCAAAATGGAAAACCAGATTTCCGGATGCAAATTCAGTAAATAGCGCCTACTTAACCAGTCCCGATTTTTGCTCAGAAGAATCGGATCGACTTTCCTTTTTCCGATTCATTTCAAGCTCCAAGCTTGTAGAACTTGCAAAAAGTATAATACAAGAGAAGATCTATTTCTTAAATACTCAGCTATTCTTTAATCCGGCATCTCCGGACAAAAGAAACTATTGGCATAGGGATCTGCAATATTTAGGAGTTTCAGAAGAAGAGCAGAAAAGTATCCTGAAACATTCAAAAGTATTCCATTTTAGGATACCATTCTATCCGGATCCAGGATTGGAATTTATTCCTGGTTCACATACAAGATGGGATCATGAAGAAGAATACGAGATCCGTATGGAGAAAAATGGCCGCAAAAATTATGAAGATCTGCCAGATGGAGTTGTAGTTCCTCAAAATCCTGGAGATTTATTAGTATTCTCCGCTCATTTGATACATAGGGGAATTTACGGAGGAAACAGACATTCATTAGATATTCTTTATACGAATTTTCCTGACAAACAATCCAATGCGAAAATTTTCCGTCAATTTCCTGATGAGAAACTTCTTTCTAAATTAGAAAACCCTGAAATTTTCGAACAATCAGCTGATTGATCTTAAAACTGCAGAGCCTTTCCGGTCTCGAGTAAACTTTTGAGAGAAGAAAGAATTGCAGGCCAGCCGTTATTCAATCCTACAAACGTATCCGGATTTTCTATAAAATCTTCCGGCAAAAGATCTTCATGAAGAAGTGTAAGTCTCGTAAGATCTTTCATTTGTTTTAAAGAATAAGTAACTCGAGTAGGTTCTTTTGATTTATCCAATCTAGCTTTTAGTTCAGGCGGGATAGATTTGAAACCAGAAGGAAGTTCCCAAGTATAAGAAAGTAAATTTGGTTTTTCGCATTTTAGGATTTTACCAACAACTAATAGTTCTCCATTCGGATCCAAGAATTTGAATCCTCCTCCTACCTTCCAGTCCCCTTCTATATTACTTCCGAACCAATACTTTTGTGCATATTCAGAGCTAGTCAAAGCTTCCCAAATTTTTTCCGGACTTGCGGCGATGTATGTTGTATAAATAAATTTGATGTCAGATCCCTGTTTCATTTTTCGAATCCACCAACTGAAGTTTCTTATTATGTAATAGTATAAAGAATGTCTTCGGGCAATAAAAAACCCCCGAGATTCGGGGGTTTTTCGTAAAAGCAAGTTTAGAAGATTCTTATAGAGTTGGTGAAGCTTCAAATACGACATCCATATTATCAATCGTATCCTTTCTCAAGTCATCCCAAAGAACATCCATATCGTCCCCAGAATCCCCTGATTTACCTGAAGTTCCAATTCTTGCATATAAACCATCTACTCGAGAAGCAGGAACATATCCCGAAGGAATATTACTAGAGGCAACGACATCTTTTACAAAACCATTCACATTAAATAATCCATAATTTAATGAAATTCCGGTGCTGCAGAGTTCTCCATCTGTCGGGGTTATTGTTGCCTCTTCCCATCCTGATTTTGCAGTTACTTCCAGGTCACCTGTTAGTTTTTGACTGTATGCAAGTTTATAATATTCATCTCCGGTCGTACCTGCACAGAATCCTTCGTTTGGGTAGAAAGCAGGAACTAAATTCGCATTAGAGTCGATACGAACAAGAGCCTTGAAACAGAAAATGGTGCGATTGTCCATTTCTTCCAAAATCACTCTACCATGGCGAGCATGCAGAGATATTTGGTTATCGTTATTCAATTTATCGTCCCAGGAATATACTTGGACCAAACCTTGGACTACATTATTGTGAGTTGCTGGATCGTATTTTACATCGGTAAGTTTCGGGGAATATACATAACTTTCTATATCCGCAGTAGACCCACCATCTTGAGAAGGATTCAACATCTGCAAACGGTATTTCACAAGTGCACCTTGCTGATCAGAATCCCTTGGATCATCATCCCAATAAAATTGTAATGCGATGTCCGAAGTTGCAGTAGTATTTTCGTTTCTCAATTCCAAATAATTGGAGAATTCTTTCTGTCCAGTATAAGCGGTAGAAGAAGCCATAAAGGATCCACCAAGTTTGATGGAGATCTGAAAGTCAGTCCCGGAAGTAGTGGAGAAATTATCCTGCACGAATCCTCCAGGCTGACTTGCTAAGAAAACTAATCCTGTGTTTGCCTGGATAGAACCAATCACATCATCCATAAAGAGTGAATTCCCACGGGCCCAGGAAGCTGATCCTCTTACAAAACCCCATTGGTCTGCACTTGCGTGCAATGGTCTAAGCAGAGAAACATTTAAAGAAAACGGAATATGATTTTTTTCCTTATTAAATCCTGGGTTAAATTTAAAACCAGCAGTGATCCCGAAAAAAACCAATAAAGCCAGAACGACTTTTGGAAGAATAGAGCGACGATTTTGTAATTTCACTGTGCGATTCCTCTTGGAACGATAATAAAAAATCCAGTTTTGCTTTTTTCCAATTGGTAACCGAGATTGAATAGAGGGATGAATGGGTCTTTTCCTCCCGGTGCGCAGGCGGTCCCGACTAACCCAGTCAGGATGATCCCTAAGCTAATAAGCAGAATCCCTCTTTTTAGATTTAAGATCATAAGTATCTCCTTATAGAATAATGAACATTCGAGATTTAATTTTTTTCATCTTGCTTTGATTTTAAGAGCTTGTTCTAATTAATAAAGCATCGTATCAAAGGATAGCTTTATTTCGCTTAATCCTTGGAAAAAACGTCCCCCAAGGAATAGATGCCTTAATACAATAATATCCCGGAGACAAAAATGAAAGGTCCGATCTTGAATATATTTCTGAAAAACCCAGTCCCGGGAAAAGTTAAGACACGTTTAGCCAAGGACATAGGAGAAGAAGCAGCACTCGAAGTATATCAGGCCTTGGTCGAAAAAACTAGATCAGCCTGCAAAGACTTGGATGTACCTAAGGTTCTATGGTTCGATTCTTATCTTCCGAATCCTTCTGATTTGGGAAGTTGGGGACATTCTCCACTTCTCATCCGCAAACAAGAAGGTAAAGATCTAGGGGAGAAGATGCGAAATGCATTCTTATATTGTTTTCAAAATGGTTCCGGCCCTGCGATTCTCATAGGAAGTGATTGTCCTGAGTTGGATCTACTACATTTAAAAGAAGCATTTCAGATCATAGATCATAAAGACGTTGTTCTAGGTCCTGCGAAAGATGGCGGTTATTATCTGGTAGGACTCAAGTCGGATACTCCTGAACTTTTTCATGGAATAGAATGGAGCACTGAAACTGTTTTTGCGAGAAGTTTGGAAAAACTACAATGGGCCAGAAAACAAGTCGGACTTCTTCCTGTATTATCCGACCTGGACGACGTCCAAGATCTGGAATATTTCGAATCAAATGGGATTTGGGACTGGAAAAAGAACGATTCCTGAATTTCAAGTCACACAAAATACCTCACGCCTCATACATTAAAAAAATAGAATATAGTCTGTAGACTTCGGTCTCGACCTATGTCCAGAGAAGGATCTAATATTTTCTTCTCCATTATGTAATTATTTGCGTACTTACGCGGAATCCCAGGTCTCATATATGTAATTGCTTGATTACATATATGAGCAGTAAAACTAACTTTATATTTCTAAAATTTTTGGTGTTCGGATTTTCCGTTTATTTTCTATCTTCTCTTATTCCTTTAAGAGCTTTTGGGAAGAAGGGCCCACATACTCATATTAGTATTACCCAAGAGGCATTTTTAGAATTTGCAGATAAGACCAACTGGGATCTAAGAGCGGATTGTATGGAGCTAATCGTTCAAGGAAATCTAAGAGCAGACTCCGCCTTCATGAACAATGATGCCTATCATTGCGATAATGATAATATACTTGGATGTGCGGATCGTTTCCGGACTTTAAAGGATGATTCTTATAGGGAAAATCATATTACTGGGCTAATTAAATTAGGAATGGCTCTGCATATAGCTCAGGATTTTTATTCTCACTCAAACTGGGCAGAAAATTATCCAATGGTGAGTATCCTTGCTCCTATAGAACATCCTTGGATTTTTTTAAGTATGAAAGAGATCCAAACAGGTTATTTTAATCTTCTTCCAATCGTAGAACATACAGAAGAAGCAGGAGATTGTTTTGATGCAGAAGATGGTCTCCACGGAAATTATACATTCGCGACCCACGCTTGCCTAAACAAAGATGCCTCAGACAGTCACAGAAGTCTCAAAACTGTTCTACCAGGGATACCGATCAGTTATCATGATTGGGCGGCAAATCTTGCAAAAGAACATACAGCTCAAATTTTAGTGGAACAATATAAAGCAAAACATCCCCTACTCTTAAGTTGCCTAACACCGAAAGTTTTATCATTTTCTTGCGGAAGCCAGGCATATGATTTTCTCCGCCCGGATTGAGTCTAATTTCCGTTGACTTAAGCCTTCCCCGTACATTACTGTAAATTTATACGGCCAGTACGCAGTCTGTTTTTACCAGATTGTAAAACTCCCGGATCGATCCTTCCTTAGGTAATATCTGTGAAACTATTTCAAATTTTATTGTTTTGTTTACTTTCCTCGGGTTTTCTTTACGCCCAGGATTCCCAAACTACTAACGAAACCCAAACTACTTCTCCGGAAGTTTCGGCAGAAGAGCAAACGTTATCCGCCGTTAAAAAATTGATCGGTTTTATCCGTTATAAAAAAAATGATAAGGCAATCGCTCTGATCCATGTGGGAAAATTCTCAGAAAAACTTATTGGAGATCATAAAATTTCTGCTGCCGAAAGAAAAGAATTCGAAGAAGCAATTTCAGAATATATAATCAACAAAGCATTTCCAATCGCATTAAAATATTTTGATAAGATTGATATCACTTACGATAAACCTATTGTAAATGGTAAACAAGCAAGGATCGGCTCTTCTATTCTTTACAAAGGTTCCGATCAGATCAAGTTCGCTTGGATACTTTCCGAATCGGAAGGCGCTTGGTACATTAGCGACTTCGAAACAGAAGGTAAACTCGCTACAGAGATCAACCGCACTAAAAACATAGAACCGTCTATTAAGAAAAACGGAATCAAGGGGACAATTTCCCTAATACAAAAAGCAGCTAAGAACTGATGAGAAAATTTCTTTCTAAAGCGACCGAGTTGGTGTTAACCAAACCGGCCGCTTCTTCCGCAATCCTATTTATCTTTCTGGTGATCTCAGGCTTTTTAGCTACCAGACTTTCCATTAACAGCGATAACCTACAACTTCTACCTTCCGATAACCCTTCTGTTGTCCAAACAAAACGTGTCATCGAAATGATCGGTGGAAGCGGATTCTATACTGTTGCTCTTAAATTCAAAGACGACAAGGGAATGACGGAACATCTTACTAAGGCATTTCAGGCCAAACGTGATGGTGATCCAGAAACCCAAAAGAAAGAATTAGAACTAGCTGATGAGGCAAAACGTAAGAACATTACTTATTATAAAGCGAGAGAGATCGCGCTCAAAAAAGCCTCTGACAAATTAGCCACTGAAGTTTTAAAAGACAAAGAATTAGTACGGTATGTTTCTTATAGATATAATGTTTCCTTTTTACAGGATAGACTTCCCTTATTCTTAAAAACAGAAGATCTAAAAGAAGTCCGTAAAAGAGTAAAACGTAAGATTGATGACGAAATAGAAAAAGCAAATCCATTCTTCATCAAACTTACTAACGAAGAATATAATCCGGATTTCACTGATATCATTTCCAAATACCAAAAACTCGCAAAAAGAGATATATTCGACGAATATAATATTTCCCCTGAAAAAGGAATGCTCATCGTATTGATTAAGCCAACCGGCTCGTTCGTAGACATTGAATTTTTAGAAAAAATAGATACAAGAGTTCAAAGTTTAGTAAAAACTTTAAAGATAGAAGAAGACGGAATTTACGCAGGTTATACTGGAGCTTATAAGCTTAACCAAGATGATTATGAAACCTTGGTGAAAGCGTTAAAGCCGATCGGGATCGCTTCTTTTGTAGGAATAGGACTTCTACTTTTATTATTTTTCCGTAATCCACTTTTTATCATAATCCTTCTATTCTCTCTACTCAGCGGATTACTCATGACCTTTGGGTTAACTGGACTTCTGATTGGTCAATTGAATAGTATCACGAGTATCATCGGCTCCATTCTCATGGGACTCGGGATAGACTATGGTATCCAATTCTTATACAGATTCAGAGAAGAATTTACTAAGAAGCAGGATATAGTAAGAGCGATCAAGGACACGATCTATCATACAGGGATTGCTTCTTTTAGCTCTGCGTTAACTACTACTTCTGCATTCGTAGTTCTTTCCTTCTCAGAATTCAGAGGATTCAGCGAATTTGGAATTATTGCAACTTACGGGATCATTTTGATCGCAGTTGCTATGTACGGTGTAACTGCATTACAGATCGCTTTACTTTTAAAATGGTTCCCTTCCCTTTCTAAAGCTTTTCTATTAAACGAAGACCAACAAACTCCTTCCGGTCTATTAAGAAAATTTTATTCAAGACCAGGAATTCTATCCATTAGCGTTTTAGTTATCGTTTTACTCTTTGGAGTTTTTGCTCCTAAAGCCCAATTTGACGTAAACGGAAGAAACCTTTTAGTAGAAAATTTAGAATCTGTGAACTTATACGACGAGATAGCTGATCGTTTTGATATTTCTTCGGATCCTCAGGCAATCGTAGTAAAAACTTTAGAAGAATCAGAAGCAGTATTTGATTATCTGAATCCTGTCCCTGAATCAATCGCTGGTTCCGTGGATCAGGTGGTTTCTCTCTGGAATTTTGTTCCTCCCTATTCTCAACAATTAGAAAACCGTAAAGTTTTAGACCAGCTTGCAAAAGATATGAAGCCTGTAAAAGCTTCCTTCTTAAAGCCTGAACAAAGAAAATATTTGCCTAAAGCAAAATTATTCTTATCAGTTAAACCTTACGATTATACCGCTGTTCCGGATTATTTTTCTTCTCAGTTCAAGGAAGTTGCAAGTTCAAAAGAAAAAGGACATCTATTATTCCTCTATCCTAAGGTTGCTTTATGGCATGGCGGAAAATTATTAGAATTCTTTGCTGCAATAGGAAGATTAGAAGTTCCTAAAATTTCCAGAAGGACCTTGAATACAATTTTGTATTCAACAGGAACTCAAAAAGAATCTGAAATTGATCCTGTTAAAGAGAATTATTCGCCTGCTGAAAATAAAATTGTATTAAATGCACTGAATACTTACTCAAAAGAAAAACTTCTCTCTATAAATATCCTACCAGGGACAGTGGATACTATCTTGGAGCATCGACCTTATAAGGATATTACCCAAGCTAGATCTTACACATTCCAAACGGACACTGCAGGAAGTTTGATGTTGTTTGCACAGCTTATCATGATCGTACAAAGGGAAGGTGTTCTTGCATTCGGTATCACATTAATACTTGTGATCATAGTTTTAGGACTATTCTATAGAGCTGTTTTGCCTGCGCTTCTGTCGTTGATCCCACTTCTATTAGGACTCTTGGTCACAGTAGGGGTCATGGCGATCATAGATCTTAAATTAAATTTTATGAATGTTCTGGTATTCCCTGTCATTATAGGATACGGAATACAAAACGGGATCTATATCTATTATAGATTCAGAGAAGATCATGATATTGTAAAAGCGATGGCAATGGTTGGACCTGCGGTGATCGCATCTACATTGACTACTTTGGTTGGATGGAGCGCATTACTTCTTGCAAACCAAAGAGGCCTACATTCTATCGGGAAAGTAGCAACAATCGGTATCGGCGCATGTTTACTCATAGCACTTACTCTTCTTCCTGCAATTTTGGAATTAGCATACAGAAGCCGTAAACAAGAAGAATCAGAAAGAATTCCATTCGGATTAGAACCAGATGAAGAAGGTTCCGAAACAGTTTCTGAATTTGTAATTGAAGAAACTTCTCCAAAACCTAAAGCCAAAAAAGTCGCTAAAAAAAAGGCAGCTCCTAAAAAGAAAACTGGGAAGAAAAAATGAGATCTAAACTAATACTTCTATTTTTAATTTTTTCTTCCTTTGTAAATTGTGCGGTAAAACAAATTAGGAGCGCGCCTAATTTTGAATCTTCTTTAGATAAGTTCAAAAGATTAACTGTAGCGATCGATTCCAGTTCTAAAGTGAATCAAGTGGAAGCAAGCCTGGTAAAATCCATGGCGGAACAGGAATTGGCCCACCATAAGGAATTTATTGTTTATCCGGACCCTTCTAGCAAAAACCAAAATTGCAAATCTCCTGTCGGAAAGTCCCAAGGAGTTCTTACTCTTAAATTAGAAGAGACCTTGAAAGGAACCACCCCATCTTTTTTGGTTTGGTTAAGCCCTGCCACATTCGGGCCTTCTTTCGATGGGATCAAAATTTCTATCCAGGCACAGATCCAAAAATGTGATACTAAGGAAACCCTTTGGGAAGGAAATGCTTCCTCTTCTTACCCTATGGGAGGAGATGAAGAAGCAACACTTCGGACCAGCTACGAGAACAAATTCGGAAAATCTGTAGGACCGAAAGTGCTTCCATATTACGATATTCTAAAGTCACTTTTGGATAAGATTGCAAGCCCTGTTTTAAACGAAGCTGAGCAGGATGAGAAGATAGAAGTAGAATCCGGCTTTTGAAATAAAAGGCGGCCCCCACCCTGGTTTGGGTGGCGGAGGAGGGCCAGTGGGAAACCCCTGGCTCCCTATATCATAAAATCATTATATTCGCTATTCTTATCCGAGATTCCCGCGGAATTTTCATTCCAAGTTCATGTTAGCAACAATTTCTAATTCATAAACGTCCTATTTTATTTTTAAATAACGAACATTGTTTCTATAAGATCTTGTTCTAACTTCTTCTTGACCAAAATCTCTGTATCGATTGCTATACTCGGAATCGATTTTTCGTGAGGGAAAGAATGAATTTAGTGAATAATATATCCAAGGCTTCCACAGCTGCATTCTGGCTTTTATGGTTGGGAGTATTGAGCGGAATCGTACAACTCGTAAATTTACATCCAAGTCTGGATGGAATTGTTCTCACTCTAGGTTGGGTGATTTTAGGGATCCATATTTTAGAAGTTGGTATCTATTCCTTTCGTGCTGGAGATAGAGGCGGATTCAAAATCGCAGACGCAGCCCAAGTTTTTGTATTCGGGGTATTCCACCTAATTCCTGTAAGCTTTTCGGATAAGAAATAGAAATTACAAAAAACCCCCGGAACCGGGGGTTTAGAATATTCTAAAATATTAAACTAATTTAGGTAGTTTATTTACGATGTCTGCGTATTCTGCAGCCATACCTTTTATAACATCTCCCGCAGGAATGATGGAATCGATCTGAGCCACTCCGTGACCCGCAGACCAAATGTCTCTCCAACGTTTGAATTCCTGATCAATATCCGTACTACCTTCGTTATGGAAATTATCTCCTGCTTTTTCTACGGAACGTTTTAGCCAATTAGCAGGAATTCCTGAAATTTTTTCGGTATAAACGATCTCTTCAGGTGCGGACTCAACGATCATCTCTTTATATTCTTGAGAAGCAGCAGCTTCTTTGGTAGCGATTAATCTTGTTCCGATATAAACTGCATCTGCTCCTAAGGACATTGCAGCAGCCATTTGTGCACCACCGCTGATCGCACCCGCGGCAAGAACAGGAAGACCAATCTCTTTTTTCAGATAAGGGAATAAGCTGAAAGGAGAAATATTTCCAGCATGTCCACCAGCACCTTGGGCAACCGCAACTAAAGCGTCTGCTCCAGACTTAGCGACTAAATTCGCATGTCTTAATGTAGTTACGTCACAGAAAACTTTTGTGCCTACTGATTTTGCCTCGTTAATAATGGAACGAGGACTTCCTAAACTGGTAATGATCAATTCTACTTTGAATTCTAAAAGTATTTCTAAGTGTTTTGCCCAGTTAGGGTTATGAGCCTTATGTAAAATTAAGTTAACGCCGATCGGTTTTTTGGTCCTGGATCGGATATCTTCCAAACCTCTTCTTAATTCTTCAACGGTTCGGTAGTTTTGAGAAGGAAATGTTCCAAGGCCTCCGGCTTCGGAAACTGCAACAACTAGATCAGGGTATGAAACGAGAAACATGGGAGCCCCGATAATGGGTAGATCGATTCCAAGCATCTCCGTTACGGGAGTTTTTATTTTCATAAGAGGAAAGCTTTCATTCTGATCAGATTCCATCTATCTTTTTTTTCTGGCAGAAGAAAATCAGATATTGAAACTGGGGACTATGATCGTAACAGTCTCTTCTTACAAAATACTTCCGGAAAGGATCCAAGAATTTCAGGAAATCAGCAGTGAACTTTCCAAAGAATCTCTCAAAGAGAACGGTGTTCTTAGATTTGATCTGCTTCAAAATGATGGAGACGAAGGTAGATTTCTGATTATAGAAGCGTATGAAAGCGAATCTAAACGTAAGTCTCATTTAGAAACCCCTCATTTCGTAAATTGGAGAAGAACAGTGCCTGAGATGTTCTCACAAGGAACTACCACCGTTTATTATAAACCTGTATCTCCCAAACCTGAAGATTGGAAAAAATAATTAAGATATAAACCGCTCCGCGCTTTTAGGGACTTTATTTTTGGACACGGAGTCCAAAAATATTATGGTACTATATACAAATACAAGCGCTGATTTTATTTCTTCTTTTGGTCATAACTCTCATCATAAAGATCATTCCGAAGTGAATGAGTCTGAAATTTTAGACGCCTATTCCAAATCTGTCATACATGCAGTGGACTCTGTTGGTCCGAGTGTAGTTCATCTACAAGTCACAAACAAAAAAGGAGAAGGAGGAAGTGGTTCAGGATTCTTCCTCACTCCTGACGGATTTATAGCAACCAATAGCCATGTGGTAGATGGCGCTGTTAAAATTAAGGCAAACCTTTCGGATGGTTCCAGTAAAGAAGCGGAACTCGTAGGAAACGATCCTCATACAGACGTTGCTGTCTTAAAAGTTCATGGAGGATTGTTTCCTCATTCTAGTTTTACAGACTCCAAAAAACTAAAAGTTGGACAACTAGTGGTCGCGATCGGGAATCCTTACGGTTTCGAATCCACAGTCACAGCAGGAGTCGTAAGTGCACTCGGAAGAACATTAAGATCTCGTAATGGACGCCTGATAGACAATGTGATTCAAACAGATGCTGCTCTAAATCCTGGAAATTCAGGAGGTCCACTCGTAGACTTCCAGGGAAGAGTTGTAGGTATCAATACTGCGATCATTCTACCTGCCCAAGGTATCTGTTTTGCAGTCGCCTCAAACACCGCAGAATATGTGATCACACGCCTCATCACAAATGGTGCAGTCAAAAGAGGATATTTAGGAATTGCTGGGCAAAATCAAAAAATCCCGCCATTCACCAAATCTCTAAACAAGTTAGGCTCAGAATCAGGGATTTTAGTTTTATCCCTGGAACCAAGCTCTCCTGCAGACCGCGCTGGGATACGGAACGGAGACTTGATCATAAACCTGGATGATAAAGAGATCCATACGATAGATGACCTTCATAAGATCTTAGATGAGACTTCGATTGGGAAAAAATTGGGAATTCGATTATTAAGAGACGGGTCTATCAGAAGTTTTTTCATCGAACCAGGCGAACTGAAATAAGAGGCGCAGAGTAAAAGGAGCTGTATTTTTTTCACACACAGAGCCGCCGAGACGCTGAGGATTTCCGATTGATTGTCAAAAGAGATTTTTCGATTTCCTTTCTAAAAACTCTCTGCGACTTTGCGCCTCTGCGTGCCTAATCTCGGCGTCTCTTTTAACTCTGTGTCTCTCTCTTAACTCTGCGGCTCCTTACTGGATCTCAGGAACATCCATTAGAAGAAGTTCTGAATCTTCCAAAGCGTTTACTTTCAGAAGGTCTGTTCTCGGAAAACCTGCACCATCTCGAGTCGAAAGTTCGGTCCCGTTAATATTCACTTTTCCTGATATTAGAAAAGCGTAAACTCCACCACTCTTATTCCTGGACTCATATTGCAGTTCTTTTCCTGCTTCTGCATTCCCTAAAGAGAACCATGCATTTTGGTTGATCCAAAGGCCTTCTGCAGATTCTTTAGGAGATACAACCAGTTGGAATCTATTCTTCCTATCTTCCGGAAGGAATTTTTTCTGATCGTATCTTGGTTGAGCTCCCCTTTTATCAGGTATCACCCAAATCTGTAAAAAGTTCACAGGATCAGTTTCAGAATGATTGTACTCTGAATGAACGATGCCTGTTCCAGCAGACATTACCTGAACTTCGCCGGAATTGATAACTCCAGATGTTCCGATGCTATCTTTATGTTCTAATGCGCCTTTGATCGGTATAGAGATGATTTCCATATCTTGGTGAGGATGCGGATCGAAACCTCTGCCCGGGGCAACGATATCGTCGTTCAATACTCGCAAAGAACCAAATCTGATCCTTTCCGGATTCATATAGCTTCCGAAAGAAAATGTATGATTCGATTTCAACCAACCGAAATCCACTTTCCCTCTCGTGCCTGCCTTATGAACTACCGCTTCCATTTTTATCTCCTTTCCCCTTTTCGGGGTGAATACTTTTTAGACCGACCCTGTCTCAGATAGTTCAAATTTAAAGTATCTTGGCTTTATTTAAAACCAAGATGGATAGGAATATTTTAGAACCTTAATCGAAACTAGGAGTCCCGGATACTACGATACAACGGAACAAGAAGATAGGAGGAAGATACAAACCTTTTGTGTATACTTCTCCGCTTGCAAGTGATTGGGTTCCTGGAGGCGCCTTGTCCATCGCATGATTGTATGCGCTTTGTAGATCAGGAACATATCTTGCGAACATAAAAGGAAAAATTTGTACTACACAATCTTCTCCCTCTACTTTTTTAGAAGAGAAGACTGGTCTTTCTTTTGCAGGTACAACTCTTTCTACACGATAGATCATTGTTTCAGCGCCGCTGCAGTAAGTGAATAAAAATAGGAAAACGGATAAGATCCCAAATCGTAAAACTTTCATTGAGATATCTCCAAACCATAATAGAGCCGATAACATGTATCGAACATTCCTTGGTCATACTGAAAGATCTCCAAATCTCTGATATGAGTGGCTGTAGGATTTTTTTCAGGAATTCTTTGTAGAATATTACGGATATTTTCATTACATCCTTTTTCATTCTGTTTGTATAAACTTTGCTCTACCTGAGGGGGAAGAGGTTTCATTCGGATATTTTGGAAGAAGAAGATAGTCTTCGAATAACATCCGCTAAATACTACACAGAGTAGAAGAATATAAATCCGCTTGAATTCCATGATCTTGAATATTAAACAATAACCTGCAAATTATGCAAGAGATTATAATCCTAATTTTCCTTCGAATAATAAGACGATACATCCTATTGCAGATCCAACTAAAAAACCCAATAAACTTCCGTTGATCCTGATCTTCTCTAGTACTCTTCTGGTTTTTAGTTCTAAATTTTCCCTGAATTGTTTGGGTTCCAATAATTTCAGCCCTTTAGAGATCTGTTCCCCCACATATTGCGAAACGGATTCGTTCGTTTTAGAACTTAAAAATTCCAAGAAGGAGCGGATCGGTCCGTATTCTCTTAGATTTTCTAATTTAGAAATTTCTTCTTTATGTGTCAGAACAACTTCACTGATCAATCGATTCAATTGTTCTCTGCCGAAATCCGCTAAGGCACGAACAGCTTCTTCTCTTCTCTCAACTGGAAACTCGTTCCAGGAACCTATATATAATTCTACACATTCGGAGAATATGGAGTATAATTCAAATAGGACTTCTTCCTCTTCAGTTTCAAAATCTTTTCCTTCTTTTAGGCCTTCTCCGAATTCTTTGATCCTTTTTTGTGGATCGATAAGCCAGATCAAAGGTTTTGCAAGAAAAGAAAGTCCTTTAGTAATTCTTTGGACCCTTTCTCCGAAATCCTGATGATCTGAAACCTTCATCAGGGTTTCTCCCACCAAGAACCGAACAGTGGAGAGTATTTCCTTGCGACTATTCAATTCATGTAAGATTTGTTTATCTGCACCTGAAAATTTAAAATTAGAAACATATAATACTATATCTTCTTCTATTTTGTCCCAGATCAGATTTAAGAATTCTCTGACTTCTTTTTCTCCTTTCAGATGTTTGTCTAAAAGTTCTCTGATCGCCTGGATATTTTCAGGTTCATCCAAGATCCCGTCTAAATAGGATTTTAATTTATGTTCACTGATCAGGTCAGAAGAAACCCAGCGGCCAATTTCTTCTGCGATTGTTTCACTTTCGGATTCAACTGCTTTATAAGTTTTCCAAACAGCAAACCAATCACAAATCGCTCCGACGAGTCCACCTTCTAAGCCGTGAATGAAAATATTCCCCCAAATATAAAGGCTCCATTTTTGCCAGAGCCCTAAAATGAGAATACTTCCGAACAACACTAAAAGTGAATTCGAAACGAATTGAAGTTTAGAGTACGGTTTATTGCCGTACAGTTCCATTAACGGAAAAACCACCTTCCTTTCACAAAGGAAGAGAATATAAAGAAAATTGGCAGAAGGAAAAGGACGATAGTCAAGAAGACTGAATTCCCCTTAATAAATTTCAGATCAGAATTCTGTTTTTGAGAACAAACCAAAATTTCATTCCTCTGGGTCTGGAATAATATTCCACCTTCCGCATCTTCCCAACTAGGAAAGAAGGATCTTCGAATAAGTTTACAATTATGATTTTCTAATGTAGATTGTTCCTGCTTTTCTGCAGAAGAAATTTCAGGTCCTGCAAAAATTTCTTCATCCGAATAAATACGAGGTAAGATCGGGAGTTCAGGTAATAATACTGGTTCTTTAGGTTTTTCTTTTACAGGGAAAAATCTGCCTAAAAATTCATTTCTATCTGAGAATGAAAGATCTCCGTATTTGGATTTGAATTCTTCCTTCCAAGTATTATGCTCTTTAGGAACATTCAATACTAGCAAACCCTGGAACCAATTATTATAATTAGGTCCGATTGCTTCTATTTCCTTTTTGCCGATACGAGCGAATACGATTCCTGCATCTAATCCTTCGTGCAAGATCGCTTCGTTTGTATTATACAAGAATCTTTTTGGGCGAAGTGATTTACCTCCGCTCAGTTCCTTATAATCAGCAACTCCCCAAGGTTTTTCAGTCAGGACCGCAATATCTGCACCTGGATTTTTTACCTTAAATAGGAATAAGAAAGATTTATTCTCCAATTCTTTTTCGTAAGTTTCAGAAGGAGAATCATTTGTGCGCAATCCTTCTCTATTCACCCAACCTCTTACTAATTCAAAACGAGTCGGATTTAGTTTTAGGATTTTATAAAGTTTTTCAGTGGAACCTATAATATAAGAAGTTCCGTTCGCCTGCAAAAATCTGTGGAGCCCAATACCTGCATCTTCCAAAGAAAGTTCTTCTTCATACCCTGGATTTTTTTTCCAAGCAGTCCATGGGAGATAGCGACTTAAATAAGGTTGAAGCGCAAGAGAAGTCAAAGAAGCATCCGCTTCCATTCCTAATAAACTTCTATGACCTGCTCTTCTGATCAACAGTCCCAATGTAAAAGGACTGTCCCCCCATTTTCTATGAGAGTCGATTTCTGGAAAAATTTTAGAATCTTTAGGAAGTTCCGAAAGTGCAACTTCTACATCTTTCATTTCCATAGCTGAGAAACTGTCTTTTAAGAATGTAGTATTCTCTTTCCATTCTAACTCTGGATGCCATAAGAAGAATCTTACTAATGCAAAGAACAAAAGTGCAGCGACTGAATATTGCGCGGTCAAAGAAGAAGTTCTATTTTTCAGCAAATGAACTGCAGTTTCCAAACCCGAAAAAGTTAAAAATAATAAAGAAAGATCTAATGCTCTATACCAAGGAAATCCTAAACCAGGGAAAAATTTAGAAAGAGACGTATCCACGCCGATCCAATAAAAGATCAAACTCGCAAAAAACACAAACCTGGAAGCAGGTGGAAAAATTTTACGTTTTAGAATAGAACGAATTCCTAATAGAAAGAGCGCTGGGAATACTACCTGTATCCAATGTAATCCTATGATAAAATTCCATAAGAAAGCGATCACTCCACTTCCTTCCCAAATCGGCTTTAATGCTCCTGAGCCTAAAATAGAGATCAGTCCGGGAGTCGTATCCATTGGGAAAGTTTCCGCACGGTACGAAGAATATTTCAAAAAATTCCACCAAACAGGCGTAGCTACAATCAATGGAATGAAGAATGCGATGGAAAATGCTCTTTTCCCAAGCTCTTCTCCTAAGAATAAGAAATAGATTAAAAGGGAAACTAGATAGAACAAAGAAGAAGGAAGATCCGAATAATAAACGCAAGCGCTTACTACCAGATATTTAGAAAGAGAGGATAATTTTCCCGTGGTCCTATATTTTTCTAAATAATAAAAACCTAATAAACTCCAACCGAGTCCGAAAAATCCTGTCACAGAACCACTGAATAAGCCGACTAAGGAAAGTCCGAACGGCTCTTCTCCCGCGCATAAAAAGAAGAACAGAAGCCCTGACATTGCAAGCATCACAGTATTTGCTCTATGATTTGTCTCACTTAGGAGCAAAAGACTGAACTTGATAAATGCATACGTAAAAAGTAATATAGAAAGAAGAACTCCTATATTAAAAGAAAGAGAAAGTGAGGACCAGAAGAAGACAGTTTTATGAAGTACGGCGACCATAAAATAGAAGAATGGAGGCTGAAAGTAGAAGACAGGCATCCCAGAAAACCAGCGGCTATCATAACCCAAAGATTGTCCATTATCCAAAAATGAATCGTAGATCTCTGCCAAATGGGTTTGGGCATGAAGGCTCCAACCAGAGAGAGTATCTTCGCTAAATAAAAATCTGAATTTGATAATAAGAACTAAGAATGAGGCGAGAAGTAATAAGGGCCTTCGCCAAGCCGGAGCAAGTCTCCATTTTTTCTGAAAAAAAGGCATGCCGAGAGGGTAAGGAAAACCCCTGGAATTGACAAGCAAAAGAGGATATTAAGGGGAAGGATTCGCCCCGAGAGCTCGGGGCAAAAAGAGGAAGACTATTCCTCTTTTACATTCTCTTGAACGTACTTTCTAAATTCAGCTTCGCTCATCTTGTCCGCATATAATGGATACAGAGCCGTAATCAACTCTTCCAAGGTGGGGAATTTTGCCCCGTCGAGCTTGAATGCCATAGGGTCCTCTACAAGGTAACGATTTCGGGATCCATTCTTAAAAGTATGGACCCGTTCACCTTCTCTCTAACCATGATTTTCGGGGTCCAATACAATAAAACTAGAAAACGTTCCGATATTCCCGAAAGAATAAATGTTTTTCTAACCTAGGAACGTTGGTCTTCTATTCCCAAGACTAGTATATCGTCCTTGGGTTCAGAAGTTCCTAAAAATCTGAATAGATCTTCTTGGATGCCGCTTAATAATTCTTCTAAACTTTGAGTGTCTCCAGTTCTTAGGGAGGCGAGCACCCTTTCTATTCCATAAAAATCTCCAGGAAGTCTGGAAGATTCAGTGAGTCCGTCCGTAAAACAGAGAATCCTAAAACCTGGAGTGAGTAGTATCTCCTTATCTTCGAAATGGAAATTTTCTAAAAGACCTACTAACGGATTTTCGCATTCGATGATATGTTCTTCGTCTTTTGTCTGTACTAAAACTGGAGGAGATCCTGCCAAAGAAAGAGTGAGATTTTTTCCATCAGGTGAAATTTCTAAAATGGATGCGGAGAAGAATGTGGAAACATTTCCATACTTACCATGGAATTGGGAGCCAATCTCTGAGAGTAATTTTCCAGGACTTTCTTCTTTTAATCTAAGGTCTTCGTAAACACTTCGGATCAGTATTGTGATAAGTGCTGCCTGTATCCCATGTCCGGTTGCATCTGCTAAAAAGATGCGGATCTTTCCGCTTGGAAGTTCTGTGATATCATAAAGATCTCCGCCTACTTCTGCCAATGGTTTATGGAGGATCCCAAATTTGATTTGCCCTATCTTCTTTGCAGTGGCATCTTCTAAATTTAAGAGTCCTTTTTGGATCTCTCTTGCAACATTCAGATCATTTTGGATAAGACGAAGTGCATTTCTAAGTTGTTTGGTCCTCTCTTCTACCCTTCTTTCTAAATTCCTGGAAAGATCCAAAAGTCTGTCCAAACTTTCAGAACTTCTGATAGATAAGAATACAGACTGAGCAACTATAAATACGAATGCGCCAATATTTGTAAAATATCCTGTATCCAAATAGAATGTCGCGTATAAGATATCGTGGATCATCGCAGCATATACAAACACGAAACCAGCTAGAATGATGAGTGCACCTTTTCTTCTTCTTAAAGAAGCTTTAGTAAGAGAAAATAATCCGAGTGTTCCTGCAAGAAACGCCACCAGATAATAAATAGTAATGGTGAAAGTGAATATTCTGACAGGAAATACTAAAACTACAATACAAGCACCAATCGCGATCCACCATACAAGATCTACAAGGATCCGTTTTAACTCTCTAGGAAAAACGGAAAGTATATAACTTAAAAAAACAGGGATTGCTAGGTAAAATGTAACGTATTCTATCCTGACATAGTGATGGTATTTTAGAAAATCAAGATATTCTGAAATGATCCTTGTGCCTGAGAATAAACCTCTTGCCGCCATGATCACGCAGTAGGTCCCAAAATACATGGAGGCAGCTTCTCCCCTTCGCACAACAGCATAGATAAGATGGAGTAGACCTATACAGAATAATCCTCCTGCTAAGAATAGATCCAAAAATCTTTCTGCATTCCATGTCTTCTCTACGGTAGAAGCAGTTCCAAATCGAATAGGTGCCCAAAAACCTCCCAGTCTATGGTCCCTATTTGCGATCTGCATGTCTATATGCAGATCCTCTCCCTCAGGAGTGAACTTCACTAGTTTATTACACCAGGCAGGTTTGACTTCAAAAATGGTAATATCAGAAGAAGAAGGAAATTCCACTTCTCCGCAAGAGGCTAAAAGTTTGCCATTCACATACAAAAAGTAAGAAGAGCTTTGCTCTTGTAAGATAAATGCAAGTTCTCCATAATTTCTATTTAGTTTAAGATTAAGTTCATAGGTTCCATAACCTTCCCCCAATCTAGATCCGTTCTTACCATTCCAGGAAGAAGGTACACTGACTATCTCGTAGGAGTTCTGACTTTCTGATCCTGAACTTTTCCAGTACAACCATTTGAATTTCCAGAGCCCAGAAAGTAGAATTGGCCCCTGCTCTTCCAAATCATAATTTTTTAATTCAAGTACTCCCTGGACAATAGAAGGATGTTCTACTTTTGAAAAAGATTCGGAACATCCAGAAAAGAAGAATGGGAAAAATATCAGAATTAAGAGTGTGAAGGCCTTATTCATTTTTTGGAAAATCCGCTTTAACCGAAGTCTGAGGGATCGAATCAAAAAAGCGTTCAAAATAGGAAAAAAATGTTTTAAAATATAAAACCCTTCTTGACAAAAAGAAAGGCATTCCGACTATAACAGATAAATATCCAATTTATTGGATAAAAATTCCGACTTATCGTCGGAAGGGACGTAAAAGTGAACCTTATGAAAGCAAAATCTAATAATTCTGTACTACGGTCAATTGCCAAAGGAATCGGCGCCCTGGCCTTAACCGGTATCTTCTCTTTATCCGCTTACGCGAATGACACCTTATTAAACGTTTCTTTCGACCCGACCAGGGAGCTTTACGAAGAAATTAATAAGAAATTCGTAGAATCTTGGAAGAAGAAGTCTGGCAAAGACCTTACTATCCAACAATCCCATGGCGGATCCGGAAAACAAGCTAGAGCGGTAATCGACGGATTAGAAGCGGATGTAGTAACTCTTGCACTCGCTTATGATATCGATAGCATCGTTACCAACGGTGGATCTGTTTCTAAAGATTGGGAGAAAGCATTCCCGAACCATTCTACTCCATACTACTCTACAATCGTTTTCTTAGTTAGAAAAGGTAACCCTAAAGCGATCAAAGATTGGGACGATGTTGTAAAACCAGGGATTGGAGTGATCACACCAAACCCTAAAACTTCTGGTGGAGCTCGTTGGAATTATTTAGCAGCTTGGGGATTCGCTAAGAAAAAATACAAAACAGAAGAAGCTGCAACTCAGTTCGTTAAAAATCTCTATAAGAACACTTCTGTCCTGGACACTGGTGCCAGAGGATCCACTACTACTTTCGTTCAAAGGGGAATCGGTGATGTTCTTCTTGCTTGGGAAAATGAAGCAGAACTTGCTCTATCCGAGTCCAGAAAAGCAAACGGTGGAGTCGCTCAGTTCGAAGTGGTTTATCCAAGCACAAGTATCCTTGCTGAAACTCCTGTAGCAATCGTTGAAAAAGTGGCTGCTAAAAAAGGAACCACTGAAGTAGCAAAAGCTTACCTGGAATTCTTATACACTAAAGAAGGCCAAGAAATCGTCGCTAAACATTTCTTCCGTCCAAATGATGCAGCTATCCTAAAAGCGAATGTTGCTAAATTCCCTAAACTTCAATTATTCGATGTAAGAAGTATTGAAGGTTCTTGGGCGGCAGCTCATAAAAAACATTTCGCTGACGGTGGTCTTTTTGACTCAATCTACGGCGAAGCAAAGAAGTAAGTAGGAACTCCAACTGACATTGATAAAAAGGGAGCCGCCTCAAGGCGGCTCTTGGTTTGACGAAATAGAGCGTTTCTCAAGAATCGACTCAAAGGGTTTCCTGTTTGAAGCTAATTTTTCGTCCTTATTCTAAAACAAGCTTTGGTCTGTCCTTGGGGCTCACTGTCTTCTACCTAAGCCTTCTAGTAATCATTCCATTATCCGCATTATTTTTCAAATCTGCAACCTTAGGTGTTTCTGGACTTTGGGAAGTTCTTTCTGAGGATCGAATTAAACAGGCTCTGTATTTAAGTTTTGGAGCGGGCGGAGTCGCAGCCGTTATCAATCTATTCGTAGGATTTTTATTTGCCTGGGTTTTGGTTCGTTATGATTTCCCTGGTAAAAAAATCTTAGATTCACTCGTGGATCTTCCATTCACTCTTCCTACAGCGGTTGCTGGTATCGCGCTTACCACAATCTATGCACCTAACGGTTTTATAGGAAAATATTTCGAAGCTTATGGGATCAAGATCGCATACACCCCGATCGGGATTGTGATCGCTTTGGTATTCATTGGATTTCCTTTCGTAGTTAGAACTGTTCAACCAATCTTAGAAGATCTTCCTAAAGAACTGGAAGAAAGTGCATATTGTTTAGGAGCGAATAGATTCCAAACATTCGCAAAAGTTATTTTACCAGAGTTGATTCCTTCTCTACTCGCAGGAACCAGTATGGCGTTTGCAAGAGGGATTGGAGAATACGGATCAGTTGTTTTTATTTCAGGAAACCTTCCAGGAAAAACTGAAATTCTTCCGCTACTCATAGTTACCAAATTGGAACAGTACGAATACGCAAAGGCCACCGGGATCGCGGTACTAATGCTCGTTCTATCCTTTACGATCATGTTTGGGATTAACTATCTGCAAAACAGAGCCTCTAGGAGACTAGGATGAAAGAAGCAGAATCTGTTTGGATCCGCTTAACTCTGATCGTTTCGGTCTTAGTGCTTGCGTTCATCATTCTAATCTTACCGATCACAGTAGTTTTTTTAGAAGCATTTGCTCAAGGTTGGGACGCTTATTTACAAGGATTACAAGATAGCGACACGATCGCCGCAATGTTAATGACATTGAAGGTAGCAGCGATAGCAGTTCCTTTGAATACTGTATTCGGATTGATAGCTGCATTTCTATTAACCAGGTTCGAATTCCCAGGTAAAAATATTTTACTTACCATTATAGATTCACCTTTTGCAGTTTCCCCCGTAATATCTGGTCTTATCTTCCTATTACTTTTTGGAAAACAAGGATGGATGGGAGATGTATTAGAAGAATGGAATATTAAGATCGTATTCAATACTCCAGGCCTTGTAATAGCAACTGTGTTTATCACACTTCCTTTTGTTGCAAGAGAACTAATCCCTTTAATGCAAAGTCAGGGAAAAGAAGAAGAGGAAGCTGGGATTTTACTCGGTGCTTCTCTCTACCAAACATTTATCAAAATTATTATCCCGAATATTAAATGGGGACTATTATACGGATTAATTCTTTGTAACGCGAGAGCGATGGGAGAATTCGGAGCGGTTTCCGTATTATCAGGGCATATCCGTGGAAAAACGAATACATTGCCTCTACAAATAGAAATGTTGTACAATGAGTATAATTCTGTGGGAGCATTTTCTGCGGCTTCTGTACTTGTATTCCTTTCCTTACTTACCCTACTCTTAAAAACAATTTTAGAAAGAAATCTTCATCGAAGAGAAGAGATAGTGATTCCTGAAGAACTTGTCGGGGAAAAAAATTCAAAAAAAAAGAAAGGTCCTCAGGATTTTCAGATTTAGGAGTATAGAATGTCCATAGAGATTCGAAATGTAAGCAAACGATTCGGAAAATTCCAAGCCTTGGACCAAGTGGACCTTACCATTCCTGAAGGAAATCTGGTCGCATTACTTGGACCTTCCGGAAGCGGCAAGACCACTCTACTTAGGATCATTGCAGGCTTAGACACTCCTGACGAAGGCGAAGTATTATTCAATGGAGAAAAATCCAAATCCAAAAATTCCAAGGACAGAGGAGTAGGATTCGTATTCCAACATTATGCTCTCTTCCGTCACATGACAATTTTTGAGAATATCGCATTCGGTCTAAAAGTCCGTCCAAGATCTACAAGACCTTCTAAACAAGAGATCCAAGAGAAAGTATTCCAACTTCTGAAACTTGTTCAGTTAGAAAATTTCCATGCAAGATTTCCTTTCGAGTTATCCGGAGGGCAAAGACAAAGGGTGGCATTAGCAAGAGCTTTAGCAATTGAACCTAAGTTTTTACTTTTGGACGAACCTTTCGGAGCCTTGGATGCAAAAGTTAGAAAAGAATTACGCACCTGGCTCAGAAGACTTCATGATGAGATCCATATTACAAGTGTGTTCGTAACTCATGACCAAGAAGAAGCATTGGAAGTCAGCGATTCTATCGTTATCTTAAGATCCGGAAAAATCGAGCAGATCGGTACTCCTGACGAAGTATATAATAAACCTAAAACTCCTTTCGTATTCCATTTCTTAGGCGATGTAAACCTATTCCATGGAAGGATCCACGAAGGAACTGCAAAGATAGGCGATCTAAATGTAGAAACACCTGAACATTCAGACGTGGTAGATAAAGAAGGAGTTGCTTACGTTAGACCTTATGACGTAGAAATTTCCAGAACTTCTTCCCAAGGTATTCCTGCAGAAATCCAGTATATTCATTCTACCGGTAGAAATGTAAGAATAGAATTAAAACGTTTAGATTCAGGAACTCTAATCGAGTCATTATTAGACCAATCTGCTTTTAAAGAATTGAATCTATTACCTGGTGAAACAGTTTATTTAAGGATCAGAAAAGCCAAAGTATATGTAGAATATTTGGAAGATTTTTCGATCTAATTAGAAAGAATTAGAAAAGAATAATAAAGAAAATCCCCGCATTACCGGGGATTTTTTGTATCAGTAGATCTTATTTGGTCAGTATCTCAGTACCTGTTCCGTTCCCCCAAGTACCTTCTAATCGATTTCCACCATTTTTAACAGTATAGATAACTGGGTAAGTATCGCCCCAATCTACTGTTAAAGTGCTTCCACTCAAAGTACCTGTTCCAGAAAAACTATTTCCTACAGACCATTCAAAATTGTAAGACCCATCCTCATTTAAAGTGATCGTAACACTTCCTTTGTATTTACTTCCGTTCGGATTTGTACCTGTTACCTTATAAGTTCCGTAAACGTTCGAAGTTTGAGCACTCAAATAAGAGAAGGAAATGGTCAAAGCGATCACGGTGAATAAAGCTATAATTTTTGCTTTAGGGTTTCTAAACATGAATACCTCCCAGGTTGAGGGGAAAATCTAAACATAGATCCGGATCTAATCAAGATCTTTATGCGAACTCAGAAAACATTTATTTCCAACTGGAATCTCTCTAAATACAGGAATTGTAGCCTCGGACAATCCATTTTCTGGATTCTGACGGGTCAATCACCGCGTCTATTTCTAGATAAGAAGCCATATTGATCGCCTTTCCTCTTTCGTAAGCTTCAGAAACTAAATGTTCAAATAGAATTTGTCTCTCTTTCCAATCTTTCACTTCTGAAAGTTCCTTTTGATATCCTGTTCTAATTTCTCCTTCAATGCCCATTGCACCAAACTCACCAGTCGGCCAAGAGATTGTAAATACGGGAGAATGAAAACTTCCAGCAGCCATAGCCATTGCACCTAATCCATAACCCTTTCTGAGAATAATCGTGAACACTGGAACTTGTAAAGAAGCACCTGCCTCAAAAAGTTTCGCAGCTTTACGCACGAGTCCTTTCTTCTCAGCTTCCGGTCCTACCATAAAACCAGGTGTATCACAAAGAAATAATATAGGAAGTTTATTAAGGTCGCAAAATTCAGCAAACTCAGAAGCCTTTTCTGCTCCTTCTGCATCGATTGCTCCACCTAAATGAGTTGGATTATTGGCAATCAAACCTAAAGACCTCCCTTCTATTCGGATAAGAGAAGTCACAATTCCTTTTGCAAAATCCTTTTTGAATTCTAAAACAGAATCAGTATCCGCCAGGGAAGAAATGACAGAACGAATATCATAAGACCTCAAACGATTTTCTGGAATTAAGGTCCTTAGGATCTTCTGGTCTTTATATTCGAATTTTCTGATATTTCCTTGGAAATAAGAAAGAGCCTTTTTAGCTGTAAAAACTGCCTCTTCTTCATTCTTCACAAGAATATCAATTACACCATTTTTGGTTTGGACATCTGCAGGACCAATTTCTTCCGCAGAAAAATTACCAAGTCCTCCACTCTTAACCATAACTGGTCCACCCATTCCTATATTAGAATCTTCTGTAGCGATCCTAATATCGCTTGCGCCGAATAATGCAGCATTCCCCGCAAAACATCTTCCTGCAGCGATGGCGATCCTCAGACTTTTTCCTTTTAAACCTGCATATTTACGAAATGTATGTAGATCCAAACCAGCAACTGCTGGCACATCCACTTCTCCGGGACGACCTCCCCCGCCTTCTGTAAAAAACACCAAAGGAAGTTTTTGGCTTTCTACCATTTCCAGAAATCGATCCGTTTTTTTATGGCCTATTGCACCTTGGGTTCCCATAAAAACTGTATAATCATAAGCTAATACAGAAACTCTTGATACATGAGGCTCAAATAGTTCTGCATTCACTGTGCCAAGTCCTGCAATCAGCCCATCTGCAGGACTTAGTTTGATCAATTCTTCGAGAGTTCTTCTTCTTCGTTGGGCAGCAATTGCGAGACTTCCGTATTCTATAAAACTTCCTGGATCACAAAGATCTGCCACATTCTCTCTTGCAGTCCTTTGCCCTCTTTTATGACGTTTGGAAACTGCCTGGGTCCTGGAAATATCTTCATTCAAATATAAACGATCTAAAACTTCTTTCAGGTCAGGACGAATTCGATTCGGATCGATCTCCTCTTCATTTTGCTGTGAAGAATGTTCCAAATCTTCTGCCCGGATCCAAACCAGTGTTTCTCCTTCCGAAACAACCTTTCCTGGCTTGATCAAAACTCTTTCAATGATACCAGTAATTTCAGAATGCAAAAGATGTTCCATCTTCATGGAAGAAAGAAGTGCAATCTTTTCTCCTTTTCTGATCTGCTCTCCTTCTTTAGGATAAATTTCGATCAGACTTCCGGTCATGGGAGAATGAAAAGAATGTAATCCTTCTGGAATGTCTTCTTTAATTTTAGAGTTTTCTAAAACTCCGTTCTGCGCAGGCTCAAAATTATATTTTTTATGTTCTATTGAATTCAAGTTTAGAAGCGTTGAAATATTCTCTTCTATAAACTTAGTCCAAACAGAATATGATTCTAATTCTTTGTTTTTGAATACATTTAGAAGAAGAGGAAGATTTGTTTTGATACCTTCTATCCTAAATTCGGATAATGCGCGATACGCTGAATGGATCAGTTTAGAGAATGTAAGACTTTTAGAATGAACGATCAACTTTGCAAGTAGTGAATCAAAATTAGGACCTAGCTCATAACCTGAATACGCAGAACTATCGACTCTGATCCCTGGACCTGAACTTGGCTCGAATACTTTTATTTTTCCAGAAGAAGGAATGATCTCTCCTTTTTGATCCCAGCTTTCTGAGTTAATCCTGATCTGGATTGCATAACCTTTAGGAGATCCTATGTTTTTCTGATCTAAACCAATCTCTTGGAAAGATTTTCCAGAAGCAATCTCCAGTTGAGCCTCTACAAGATCTACTCCCATAATTTCCTCAGTGATCGTATGTTCCACCTGCAATCTAGGATTGGATTCTATAAAATAAATTTCAGAATCAGGGTTGATCAAAAATTCAAAAGTGCCTAAGCTTCTATAAGAAAGATGAGAAGCAATTTTTAAAGAATAAGTTAGAATCTTTTCTCTGAGTTTTGGATCTAAAAAAGGAGCAGGCGCGATCTCGATTAATTTTTGATTTTTCCTTTGGAGAGAACAATCTCTATCCCAAAAATGCAAAATATTCCCGGAACCATCTCCTAAAACCTGGACTTCTACATGTCTTGCGATCGGTAGATATTTTTCAGCGTATAAATTGGAATTTCCGAATGAATGTAAAGCTTCCTCAGAACAACTCTTGAATATTGTGGCTAATTCTTCGGAGTTATTTACGATCCTAATCCCTCTTCCACCACCTCCGGAAATCGCCTTTAAAAGAAATATTCCATTTTTAGAATGGAATTCTTCTGCTTCTTTCAGATCGATTACCTTACGAAGCCCAGGCAAGGTAGGAACTCCTAAGGATTCTGCGAGTTGGACTGCCTTTAGTTTATCTCCTAATATCTCAAGTGTCTTGGAATCTGGGCCTATAAAATTGATTTTAGAATTTTCACATCTTTTTGCGAAGTCTGGATTCTCACTTAAAAATCCATAACCTGGATGAATGGAATCGCAACCTTCCCGGAGAGCGATGGAAATTATTTCCTCCTGGTCTAAATATGCTTTCGCGCCTCTTCCTTTGAGCGCAAAGGAAACATCAGACGTTAATCTATGCCTGGAATTCAGGTCATCTTCTGAATAGATGGAGACGGTAGGAACTCCTAACGCTCCGGCAGCTCTCGCAATCCGGATGGAAACTTCTCCCCGATTCGCTATTAATAATTTGGATAATTTCATAAGTTGGAGGAAGTTTTGTGAGAAAGTCCCTTAGGTCGATCCAGTTTCCTAGCCGCCTCTAAATTTTGAACGAATACTTAATATAATGTGCATTTGTATAAATCATTATCTATAATAACGATTTTTATTCCAATATATTAGATATACAAATCGAAGCATACCGAAGCTTTCGCTGAAGTGGTTCTTAAGGGGAATCAATATGTCTGCTACTAGTCTTGTTCGATCTTCAGGGAAAAAGAAGGCCCTGGTCAAAAATGCGAATTTATTAAAGAAGAAAACTAGTCCGTCAAAAACTTCAGAAGAAGTCTCTAAATATCTTATCAAAGGTTTAAATCTTCCTATCGTTTATTCTCCTTCTTCTCCGGAGAGAGCAGATCTAAAATTTCTAACAGGCTGGATCAAGAAGAACCATAAAGAAATACAAAGAGATCTATTAATCTATGGAGCGATTCTATTCAGAGGTTTTAATATAGGTTCTTCCGAAAATTTTGAAAAGGTTGCTTTGGGTTTGGATCCTAATTTGTCTGAAGCATATTTGGGCACTTCTCCCAGAGATAAAAAGACAAAGTTTGTTCATACAGCGAGTGAACTTCCTTCTGCTTATCCTATCATGCAACATGCGGAGATGAGTTTCTTAAATAAACCTCCTAAAAAACTTTTCTTTTATGCAAAGGTAGCTCCTAACAAAAACGGAGAAACTCCAATCACAGATCTAAGAACTGTTTTGAGAGATATGCCTTCTCATATTTCAGACAAAGTGGAAAAACAAGGGATCAAGTATATCCGCCATTATGATGGTCCCGGAGCTTCTCGTTATAGTCTATGGAAAACAAAACCTTGGAATGAAATGTTTAAGACTACGGATAAAAAAGAGGCGGAGAAGGAGATAAAAAAGCAGGACTTTGAGCATGAATGGCTGCCAGGAAATAAATTAAGATTAATTAATTCTCAAGTAGGTGTCAGAAAACATCCCATTGCAGGCTCCAAAGCTTGGCATAATCATAGCCAAACATTTCATATAGATTCTCCCAGATTAGAATATAAGTATGTTTTCAAAAGACAGAAAACTGCAAGAGGGCTTGGAGTTTATCTAATCTTGAACCTATTGACCGGAATTAAAAAATTATTCAGTAAATCTGAAGACTTAGATGTTCATGCAACATACGGAGATGGATCAGAAATTTCTAATAAAGATATCAAAACAATTGTAAATGTTTTTTGGAAGAATATCCAAATTTTCTCCTGGCAGAAGGACGATATTCTTTATATAGATAATTATTCAGTTTCTCACGGAAGACTACCATTTGTTGGTCCAAGAGAGATCCAAGTTGCTTGGACTGAATAAGGAAAATCTACACCATAATTGGCGATTTTTTATCTTGATTTAAAGTCTCATCACGTCCATGAGGCATTCCGCATGTTTGTTTTTGATAAAACTACTTTCGGATACAAAACTTAAGAAAGTTTTTAGAGAAGGATTTTGATTTTCCGGAGTATAAAAGACAGAAACAGGTAAATACAATTGTTTGATCGGAACAAATTTAGTGTCAGCAGGTGCAAAATTCTGTGCACCTAAAATTGTAAGAGAAACACCTTTACCTGTGGCCACTAATATAGGGCAACTTTCTCTTTCATTCTTTATATAAACCTTAGGTTTAATACCACTTTGTTTAAATAGAGAAGAGATCGTATCATAAAAACTACCTGAGTCTTTTTTAGGATGTAATATGATGGTCTCATCCTTTAATTCTTTAAACTCAATCTCATCTCTTTTAGCTAGAGGATGTTTTTTAGGAACAAGAACACCAAGCACCTCGTCATGAACTGGATGTTTTTCCAAACGAGGATCAAAAACGTCTCCTTCTAAAAAACAAATATCGAATTGAGCTGATTTTAAACCCTTGATGATCCGATTTCGAGTTTCCTGCTGAAGTTGCAGTTTGATCCGGGGAAATCGATCCTGGAACTCATTGATAATCTGTGGTAAACTCGCCATAAAAGTAGTCGTGGAAAAACCAATACTAAGTCCCCCGGCTTTGAGTTTACCGATAGAACGAACTTCTTTTTCTATTTTCTCTGCTTTCGCAATGATCTCCCTACCTTCTTTCAGAAGATGAACTCCTGCCCCAGTAAGTTTTACATGCCTCGTAGATCTTTCGAATAATTTAGTAGAAAGCTCCTCTTCGAAGGAGGAGATCAATCTTGTCAAAGGAGGTTGGGATATTCCCAAAATTTCAGCACTTTTTCTAAAATTTAATTCCTCGGCAACTACGATGAAAGATCTTAATTTAGATAAATCCATAGATTATTGATACCTAATCGGTATCAATAAAGCAACTAAATTCGGAATAAAATCAAAAAATTCCAGATTTCTACCAAATGTATTTACAGTTTTTAGTATGGTAAAATTTCAATAATTATAATCATCAAAGTTCTTCAAGGAGGACAAAATGAAATTCGATTATGAAGTATTAATTATAGGCGGTGGTCCGGCAGGACTCAGCGCAGCACTTGCTTTAGGAAGAATGAGTAGGACCGCTTTGGTCTGCGACGACAGTCGTCCAAGAAATGCTGCTTCTTCTCATTTGAATAATTTTCCAACAAGAGATGGGATCCATCCAGCTGAATGGAGAAAATTAGTTAGAAAGGATCTAGAAAAATACGATACGATCAATTTTTTCGAAGGAAGTGTTCTTTCTGTAGAAAAATCTATATCAGGCTTTGTTGCCAAATTATCCTCAGATAAAACTTTTCATTTCAAAAAAGTCATTCTTGCATATGGCGTAGAAGACAAATACCTTCCGATCCCTGGTTATAAGGAACTATGGGGTAAATCAATTTTCCATTGTCCTTACTGTCACGGTTTTGAAGTGAGAGGTTCGAAGTTAGGACTAATTGGAAACGGAGAAACATTATTCTATATGCTTCCTCTTATATACGATCTTTCATCCGACTTAATTATTTTTACAAATGGAAAAGCAGAATTCAAGGAAGAGCAAAAAGACTTATTGAATAAGAAAAAAATCCGTTTCATAGAAGATAAGATCACAGGTTTTATATATGAGGGAGAAAAACTAAAAAGTGTCACTTTTGAAAATGGAGAGAATATAGAAAGAGAAGGTCTTTACGCACTTCCCACATTTCCATTCAAACTAAAATCCACAATCGGACAAGAGCTCGGCTGCGAAAAAGACCAAACTGGCTTCTATAAAGTTGGAGAAAGAGGAAAGACAAGTGTAGATGGAGTTTATGCTTGTGGGGATAATGCAAGTGGTGCCCATTCAGTTTTATTAGCTGCAGCTTCTGGAGGAATGGCAGGAGCAGGTGTAGTTCACGAATTATTGAGCGAAAAATTACTTGAGTAGTTTTTATTTAAGTTCTTAAATCTTACAGTCTCATTTAAAACAAAATCGAGCTTGTTATGAAGAAAATCCTTTTGTTTGTTTTACCATGTGGAATGTTCTGGAATTGTTTTACGTTTGCAGTAGCCGCCAAACATTCCAGAAGTATTTCCCAACAAAGAGATCATCTTTCTTTCTTACAGGAAAGCGCAAGAGAGATCCAACAAATATCACGCTCTGAATCAGAACTAAAAGTTATTTATCATGTTGCTGTTTATACATCCAAGGATACAAAAGATAGGGACATCAAAGAGAAAACTATTTGTTTTAGCTTAAAATCTCTTTCTTATGTAGACACTTATTACCAAAGAACAGAATCTTCCCAAACCTGCGGTCAATCTGATCTTTTAAATTTTCAAAACCTTAAGGTAGAAGAAATTCCGGAATTGAAGAACGGAATGTGGATACCGGATCTTGGAGTTGTTCTTTATTCAAAAAAAGGATTCGATAAATTTACTATTCCTTTTCCAGCTCCTTATCAGCTAAGCTCAGGATATTATTATCCCAGAATAGATTATCTGAAATATTTCAAAGGAAGAGAAGTAGTTTCAGCAACATTATTTCAAGGTAATGGTCTCAATAGATACTTACGTTTGCAATTGGAAACGAAGGAGGAGATCTATCTATACGGAGGAGGAAGTGGGTTTCAGATCTTTTTAAACCATTTGGAAAAGCCTGTAAAAAAAATTCCTGACAATATAAAAATAGCAAAAGAAGAAGAGTTAGAAATTAGAAAATTCATTATACCAAAGGAAGAAAAACTTATAGCAGTCCAATATGAATATCCTGATACCAGTGGAATTTTTAGGACTGAGAGCAAAGTTTTTAAGATTACCGGAGCCGTTCAGGATTTAAGAAGTGGGATCCTATTTATATCATTACCTTATCGTTTGAACACAAAGGAAGACGAGAAAGGAATCTGGAGCTTATATCCGGCCTTGTATCCATTTTCGATCGTATTGGATATAGCAACATCACCCTTACAACTGCTTTCGATGTTAGCATTCGGATATGACGGCCATTTTTATCTTTGGGGTTGTATCCTTGCTAGAAAATGTGCAGGCCCGATGGGATAACTAGGCTGATCTTTTGTAGGAGCTCCAACACCACAATAAAGATCCAAAATATGAGAATTCGCACAGAGAGTTTAATCTCAAATCTCAGTGTTGATATAAATTAATTTAGATTATTGAAATGAAGAGGAAGCCTCTTCGAAAACATATAGAGTAGCGTGACTCACCGAATTGTTACACCCCCAGCCCTTGCAAGCAAGGACTGGGTT
>NZ_RQFY01000002.1 GCF_004769555.1 Leptospira koniambonensis
AAGTAGAGCCGACTTGTATGAGATCCCCAGTTTCCTTTGGATCTCTGCCGACGTTAATACCTTCGGACTTCGAAGGTAGGCTTCTTCCAATACGTAACTAAAGGTCCATAACGGTAGTTTGAATTGGTGCAATGGTGTATATGAGAGTCGCGAAGCTTGGCGGTGGCAATTCTCGCAACGGATTAGATAGCTTCTCAACCCCACTCGCTTTCTGAGTTGAATCTTGCATTCAGGGCAGAACTTTGGATAAAAGGTATCTAAGAAATACTCCGTACGCTCCTGGTAGTATTTTATGTTGATCGGAAAGGAATTATAGGATGATACAAGCCCACGTAATGCACTTGTGCGCTTTGGTGCTACTATATATAGCCTTTTTGAGCGATCTTGATCGCTCCCTGTAGGAAGACCAGGAATCTCCGATTTTTGAAAGTTTCGAGTCTGAACTTTCATCAGAACTCGATGACTCACTTTTGAGTTTCTAACTTTTCCATCCTGCATGGGACCAAGATAGATCTCTGTACCAAGTATAGTAAAGCGAAAGTCAAAGTTTAACTTTAATTGCTGATCAAAGATCTTATTTGAAATCCAAAAGGTCTTTAGGTTTTACACCAAGTCGAAGTGCGATTTTTACGAGGGAACTGATCGTTGAATTTGATTTTCCTCGTTCGATATCTTTGAAAGTTCCTAGTGGAATTCCATAAGGACCTTCTTCCATTCCTTCCTGCGTAATATTCTTTTCGAGACGAAGTTCCCGAATCCGATTTCCGAGTTTTTTCCTCACGGATTTCTGGTAAGTCTCTAAATCCACTGAGAAAAAGTTTAAATTAAAGTTTACAAAATTGACAGATGGTATACCATCTGTTCGTCGAATTCGAGCTAAGAGTGTGTAGAAATCGCTCTTTTTTCGTGAATTCGGCTCGAATCTTCCTGAAGCAACGTGCTTTGGAACGGTCGGGTAAGAATGTCTTTGAGAATTTACTCTTTAATTTTATGTTCTTTTATCTGCTTTAGCTCAATCTCTTGTGCATCCACATTACAAGGGAGAGTCACGAAAACTTTTCGAGAGTCACCGAATGTAATCGAATCTTGCCTTGCCTATTTCCAAGGAAATAAGTCCTCAATGTCGGCAATACTTGCCAGTTTCGATGAAGAAGATCGCTCAAAATTATCGAGTCCAAATGAGTTACTGCCTGTTAAAGTGCCGGTCTTCACATACAACAATTTCTCTGGAAAAGGAGATCTTTACGTAAGTAACGTTTATGATGGTCGCGTGTCTTATATTTCGGAAGAAGATAAAAACCTATCTTCAAGGGAAGTCATCGACTGGAAATGTACGGAAAGAATCAGAATCCGTATTGATGACTTGTTTGTTGAGGCCTATACCATATATATTTATTATCCTAATAATACTTCCGGCATGTTTCTTAAAATAGAAGAAGCCTCTGATCTTTATAGGAAGCTTCGAACACACACCCTGAATAGACCTGAGTTTTTAAGACAGTATCTCTATTACGGAATGGCAAATCAGCTAAACCAAAGATCTTCAAACTTTCCATTTGCTTGTTCCTTATTTAAGGAGGCGAAAGAAACTAATTCAGAGTTAGCTCGAAGATCTGAAAATAAACAATTAGTTACGGCCACTTTTAATGTAGATACTTCTCTGGCTTCCCTACAACGGCGATCTGGCTGCCTTTAGTTCTGTATGAGTAAGGTCTTCGAAAAGGTTTCCCTAATCATCGTTCTTATTTCATTATCAGGTTGCGCTTTCGATAGGAATAGTCAACGAGCAGTTAGATCGGATCAAACAGGGACCAAGGCAGAAGGAACGAATTGTCCGTTCGGAAATCCAATGGTTACGAATTCTAAACGTTACGGAAAGATTCATATCATTCATAGAGAAGGATATACACTCGGACATAGTTCAAAGTATCGAATGGCCATTTGGGTCTGCGAAGAGATTTTATCAAAGGAGCTACTCGGAAAGGCAAAGAGAGGAAATCACTTTAAGCCAGATCCCCTTTTACCAAAAGGAGAACGTGCCGAACTTTTGGATTATAAAAATTCAGGCTACGATAGAGGGCATTTGGCAGCGGCGGACAACTATAGGAATGATCAGAGATTAAATGATGAGAGCTTTTATCTTTCGAATGTTGTTCCACAAAATCATTCTTTTAATGCAGGCATATGGAAGAAGCTCGAAGAGCAAATTCGATCTTGGGTTAAAACATATAACCAGGTTATCGTAATCACCATCCCAGTTTATCTCGATGACAAAAATCAATTTCTAACATTTATCGAAAAGAATAATGATCTTACTGTACCAAACCATTTTTTCAAAATACTGGTCCGCTATGAAAACGGTTTTCCCTTACTATTAGCCTTCTTAGCTGAGCACAAGAAGGTTTCAAAGATATCGTTAGAAGAACTCCTTACAACGGTTGATCTCGCAGAGGAACATACGCAATTAAATTTTCTACCTAATATACCCTATGTAGATGAAAGTTTAGAAGCTAAGGTTGGAGCTTATTGGCCCTAAAGTATATGTGCCGTCTAACTCGTTTTTTACATACTCTTTAACGGTCGTTATAATGCATCACTAAGGTGATTATTCTTTGATTCGCTTTGCTTTCATCATATCAACAATCTGTCAAATCGCCATAAAATGTATAACGTTGAAGTGAAGCATAACTTAAAAAACTTCGAAGAGCAAACGAATGCTAAAAAAATCTTATAATTTTGTGTTTTGACATAATAGTCATGAAAACTTGTGGGTAGTTGACATGGTCTTAAAAATCATGGTCCTGAGTAAGAGTATATTCCCCCTTACCCAAAGCGTAAAAAGTATGAGGAAAAACGTAGATGCTTAATAAACATAAAATTAGAATATTCTTTTTCTCTGTTATTCTCACCTGCTCATTTTCATTTATCGCCTGGAATCCTTTAAGACCATTTCTTAACTATCTTACTTCGGCAATTACTGGTACTGAATCAAGTATTCCGCTTCCTCTTCCCAATATCCAAGTTGGGATAACAGGAAAACCAGCTTTTTCTTTAAATGTGCAAATTCCTCCAGGAGCGGGAGATATCGCTCCTTCAGTCGCAATCAATTATACAACTAGCGCTAATCAATCCATTGTCGGCAGAGGATGGAGCTTAAGTGGCTTTCCTAAAATTTCCAAGAATCCCGGTATGGGAATTCATTTCGGATCTTCCGACGGATATAGTTCCAATATTTTAGGAGACCTTATATCAACAGGAAATGGCGGAGTATATAGAACTAAGATTGAATCGTTTTATAAAGCTACTTTCGACGGAACTTCCTGGGTTCTTCGTGATACTACCGGATCGATGTATGTATATGGCGGAAATAATGCAAATGGTTCTAATTCCATTATTCAAGGAGATTCTGGTCCGGTTGCTTTCTACTTAGATAAGGTGCGTGATATCTTTGGAAATGGATACGATATTACATATTTTGCTGAGACTTTGAATTCGGACGAGCCTCTTCCGAAAGAAATTAAATACTCTCGTGGAAACGCAAGGATCGTTTTCTCGTATTCAGACCGACCTACTGGTTGGAAGGATCAGGTTTTCTTCTTAACAAATAATGCAATTCGTAAGAGAATACTAAGTCAAATTCAGGTATTTGCGAAGGATGAGAGCGGATCCGAACAGCTAGTTGAAACTTACGATTTAGAATATACTACATCGGATGAATATGGCCCTCTGCTTTCTTCTTTCGAAAGAGAGAATTACAAGCCAATTACCTTCAAATACAATGAAAGGACGACGAATAGTACTGTATTAAGTTCGAGTGGAAAGACTTTCGATATTTCGTATAAAGCGATGGATCCCGGCGTTCAATCTAATTGCTCCGAAACGCAAACTGCCTGCCTTTGTTCTGCTAATGCAGCTTGCATGGCTGCTTCTTGGGGATTAGCGGGTGTCGCATGTGCTTCTGGCATTGCGAATTTTCAAGATGTCTGCACGAATGGCGTAACTACTTCTTATGTATCACCTGCAGATACAAATGGAGATGGGGTTCCCGAAATTGTTAGAGTTTCTGGAAGCATAACAAATCAGAAATTTTCAGTAACTCCATTGTCTGATTGGGAAAATACTTCTGACAATTCATTATCGGGTTCGAATACTTTAGTAGGAAGCCATATCGGAATCACCCTCATAGGGAGAATTCTTCCTGGAGATTATAACGCTGATGGTAAAACCGATTTCTTAGTACTCACAAACAATGGAGATCCATTAAAAGTTTATTACGGCCCTAATTTTTCTTCTACGACTTATTCTTCTGTCGTAGCTCAAGGATTAGGTTCAACTTCTAATATACTAAAACAATTTGTCGCAGATGTAAATGGAGATGGAAAGACCGACTATATTCAGGCAGACTCAAATAATAATTTAGTAGTCTATACATCGACTGGATCTGGATTCCAAAAACTCCAAACCTTAGCGATTTCTCCTTTTGGAACAGAATTCCAGCAATTTGTGGATTTTGATAAAAATGGAGTTCCTGATTACGTTCGAATCAATGGAACTACCTCGAAAGACCTACTCGTTACCTTTTTGGATTTTCAGAATGGGGCTTTACAGGTTTTGGAAACTACAAAAGTTTCACGAACAGATTTTGGAAAATCAGGGGATCAATTTGTTAGCGATATAAATGGAGATGGTTACTTAGATTTTGCTTTCTTTACAATGTCAGGAAGCCAAGGAACTATTTCCTATTATCCTTTTACAGGTAGAAACTTTCTGACTAATGGGGCAAGCCCACTGCAGACGATAAACGTAAACAAAGCGTATGCAAAGCAAGTATCGGGATCATCCTCAAATACCACATATGTTAATATCGATCTTTCTGGAGATGGAGTTAAAGACCAAGTTTCATACGATAGTTCCAGCGTTTCTAACTCGTTTTTTAATGTATCAATTTATGATTCCACTCAAGCCAAATATCTCACTGCAATTAAGGTCCCTTGGAATCAGGATGTATCTTCTGATTTGAATGGAGATGGAGTAGTCGATACGATTAGGGCCGATTCTACTACTGAGGAACAAACAGACTCAAATGGAGTTACAAATACTGTATCTATAACAAAATTTAAGGTAACAATTGCGAACGGATCATACCTTGAAGTTCCGATTGATCTGAATTCGTATTCTGTGACTAGCTCAGCTTCCGGTGACTCTACTTCAATGGGATATTTTAATTGGAGAAATCCAAAGGACTTTTCAGATCTTAATATGGATGGAAAGGCGGATTTCATTCGTTATGACGCCTCCACTTCTACTCTCTATGTTTCATATGCTAAGTTAGATTCAAACGGATACATCACGTATTCTGCGAACGGAGACGACAGCTGGTCTACGGGTGGTTACATGATGCCATTAGATGCCAATGGCGATGGAAAGCCAGAAATCCTCGGCATGAATGCGAATAAAGTAAATTTAGTTAATTCCGTTTCCAGTAGCGCTCCAGGAATTTTGACTAAGGCGAGCAGAAATTTTCCGTATGAGTCGAAGGTCGAATTACACTATATTCGCTTTGATCAAAGTTTACCCGGCGGATTACTAACTCAAATCAAGAATGGATCTTATTCATCTTCGGGCGACTTAGAATTAAATATGGAATATCAGCTCTTGAAAAACCATTCTGGAGCAATACAGCCGAATCTATATAATGCATCTTACCCTCAATTTTTACCATTTGTTGCGGCTGATTATTTAGTTACGACTGTCTCGCAAAAAACGGGCGACAATGTCTTAGGAAAAATAAGCTATTCCTTTTCCGTTGCACGTTCTTATTTGAGCGGATTTAGAAATTCTTCATATATTGGTTTTCAAAAGATCATTCAAAAAAATGAAATTTCCAATGAAGTATCCGAGACTCGATACGACCCTAGTTTTATTGAAATGGCAGGTCAGCCTACATATCAATTAAGCTCAAAGAATGGAATTGCACTTTCGGAATCGACTACATCATACAATAAATCCGCCTCATTCCTGGGTGGTGCTTTAGTTTTATCAGGCAATAATACTCAAATAAAATACCAAGCCGGTGAACCTATAAACACAATAGTAACCTCGAATACTTACGATAGCTACGGAAATGAAAGCAGTAAAAGTATAAATATAAATGGTAATACTATAATCGAGACAATCGCATATCAGAATGATTGGAATACGGGCATAATTGGAAAGCCTACTGAGATTCAAATCAAGAATAATGGGGAGCTTATTTCTAATAAGAAGATTAGCTATTCGAATTCTCAAATGACTGAAATTAAGGAATTGGTTTCGGGTAATATTTGGAGAACATCAGGGATCCAATCTTACGATGAATATGGAAATCCAACCGTTGTACAAGAGTCAAATGGAAATATAAATACGGTTGAATACGATCCAATCGTTCACAAATACCCTATAACAATAACGAATTCTCTTGGTCATGTTACTAAGAAAAATTACGATTATACTACCGGTTTTCTTATTTCTGCAACTAATCCGAATGGAGGAATTTCTAAAACGGAATTCGATATTTTGGGGAGAGCAGTTATCGGCTATCTTCCCGGAGAAACAGATTGGTCTGAAAAGGTTGAATATGAAAATACAGGTGATTTGGAAAATCAAATCATTCGGAAAAAATTCCGTAAGTCAACGGGTGAATCTTGGCAAGAAGAGATTTCGAATTCTGTAACTGGAGTCCTTAAGAAAAGAAGCAGCTTAACTGACGGGTTAGTATTAGTCGAAGAATCTTATCTGAATAGAGAAGGACAAACGATCAAAAAAATAGATCCTTATTTAGAAGGGGCGAGTCCCATTTCCTGGACTACTTATAGCTACAATTCTGAAGGAAATTTAACTAAATCAGAAAGGAGCGATGGAAAAGTTACGAACATTGCCTTAGATGGACTTACTAGCACGATACTCATTACAAAGAACGAAACCGAAATTGGAAAGATTGTTGAAGTTAAAGATTCATTAGGAAAGGTAATTTCAAGAACTAATCAAGGTAAAACAATTCAATTTCAATATGGATCCAATGGTAAGCTCTCTCAAATAATGGATCCTGAAAACGGAATAACTTCGATTGAAACAAACCTTGCGGGAAAGCAAACAAAGGTAACAAATCCAAATTCAGGAACGACGACTTACACATATGATAATGCCTCGGGGAAATTACAGGAGCAAAGAAATGCTAATGGTTCCCGGGTTGTATATTCTTATGACATAATAGGAAGACCTACTCTTGTTAGAGGTATAAGTTCTAATGGAGAGAGTGTTGATCATATCTACGAGTATGATAATGCTGAAATTTCGAACGGAATTGGGAGATTAAGTAAAGTTACCGATCCTCTCGGAACAACTGAATTCGGATATGATATTCGAGGAAATCAAACGGAGTTGAAAAAGTATCTTTCCGAAGAAGATTTGACTCTAATCATTAAGAAAGCCTATAATCTTCAAAATCAAATAGAGCAAGTTGTTTATCCAGATGGAAGTGCCGCAAAAAATATATATTCAGCGGCCGGCTATTTATCTGGAATTACTTTGACTCCCGAAAATGGAAGTGGTTCTGATATTGTTGTAGTTCAGTATGTAGGACCAATTTTTGAAAATGGAAACTTGAAATTCCAAAGACTTCTTGGAAATGGAGTCACAACAAATGTTACTTATGACCCGATCGAGAAACGGCCGATAAGCGTTCAGACAAGCAAGGATTCTGAAGTTTATGAAAGTGTAAATTATACTTATGATAATTTTGGAAATTATATTAAGATTGATGATCTAAAGAATCCTACTCGAAGCCAAACTTTCATATACGATAATTTGAATCGCCTTTTATCTTCTACGGGAGTCAATGGTATTCAGGAATACCAATACTCCGATTCTGGGAAACTTTTGAAAAAGGGTAACCTGACTTATTCCTATGCGGACTCGTCACATAAAAATGCAGTTACGCAAGTTATAGGAGATATTGATACCTATACGTATTCCTACGATCTTTCTGGAAATGTGATTAATCGCAATGGAGAGACTATCGAATATGGTCCCTTCCAAAAAGTGAAAAGTATTCATACAGAGGATCAAGGAACGATTTCTTTCGATTATGATTTCACTGGAACAAGAATTCGTAAAGTTTCACCTGTTGATGGAGCAAAAACGATTAATCTGGGGGGTCTATACGAAATAAATTTGATTCCTGGAAAAAAACCGAAGCATACACTTTACTTCAAAGGAGCTTACGGTGATTTGATAGGTCAATGGACGAAAACGGACGTCGATCTTATCTCCGGAACAATTAATTCAAATTCTATAGCCGAAAAAGCCAAGCTAGCTTGGAATAATCTTGTCTGGAAAACTGGAGACATTTCACTTACAGGAATTAAATATATTCTGTTTGAAAAAGAATCGATTATTGTCCTCCTGAGTATCTCCTTAATTTCTGCATTCTGCTTTTCCTTACTTCATATTAATCAAGGAGTTTGGAATTCCATTCTTAAATTTTCCGCTCCAATTCTGATTCTATCTATATCAAATTGCTCTGTTTTGATTCCCGGTGGCAATGGTGATCCACCTTGGGAAGAAGCGTTGATAATAGATGCCAATACTCCAGGCGTTGGAGATGGCCCAGGTCGTGTCTTTCCTGTAGAGGGCTTTATATTCTTACATCCAGATCATTTGGGATCGATCACGATGGCAACGGATGGAAATGGAAATAGAATTACTGGTGGGACACAGGCTGGAGCTTCTCACATTAGCTATGAACCTTATGGAGAAATAAATCGTACAGATTCATTTGGACCAGATGTATTTAGATACAAATATACCGGTCAAGAAGAAGATAAAGAGACTGGCCTGTATTATTTTAAAGCCAGATACTATGATCCTTTAATTGGTAGATTCCTACAAGCAGACTCGGTTATTGATGGTAATCGCCCAATGGGAATGGACTCATACATGTATACTGAAGGCAATCCACTAAGATATGTGGACCCTTCCGGACACAGTATGTTGAGTGCTTGGTTGAGTCAGAATGGATTGGGAATGTTGAATTTTAGCATTTCATTAAGTTCCTTTTTTCAGAATGCTTTTTATGTAAGCAGCCAAAGATGGAGTGCTTTCGGATTATCCGTTTTTAACTATTCTTTATTAAGCTTAGGTCAAGGAGGAAGCGCCTGGGATAAAAGTGGACAATGGCTTGATCGTCAAGCAATTGATCCAATCGCTCACATGAGTACCCAAGAGCTGATCGTAGGCGGTATTATTTTAGCAGCCGCTATTTTCCTCGCTATAGTTGTCGGACCGGAAGTCATTGCTTGGGCCGGGAGCCTTGTAGAAGCATATGGTGCAGGAGCCGTTTTGGCAGCACAAGTCTTTGCCAGCGTAACGTTCGGAATAGCCGTAGAAATGGCAGGAGCTGCTTTTGCAGAAGTCCTTGGTTCACTATCGACTTCTTCGTTCAATAATATACATTATGACAAAAAAGCCGGTGTGGCAATGAAAGATATCGGAGCAAGTGCTGCTTCCGCTGGTGGTTTGTATGGCGGACTTGCTGATGCAGCGATGACAACAAGCCGGAATGAAATAATCGACGCAGGAATAGATTCCGCCGATGGAACTCTTACAAGCGGTACAGTTTCGCTACCCTTACAATACGAATTCGAATTTTTTAATTATAAATTCGTTGTATCTTCAACCGTTAATATGGATTATGCGGTAACCTCGCAAATTTACTATCCATATATGAAATCCATTTTTAATAGTGCTGCTCGGGATGCAGTATTGACTTGCTGGGTTTATAATAAAACGGCCAAAGAATGTTCCGTAAAAAAATAGAATCTGAATTTTATGATTAAAAAAATGAACCGAATATTTGGTATAATACAGTTTAGCGTTGAATTAGTATTGATCCTTCTCGCTATTTTTTTCTTAGAGAATTGCAGATATACTGTCTATCCTGAAAATCCCACACTACCTCCTTTCGAAAAAATAATTGTAGCGCCGACGGAAAAAAAGAGAGTCTTACTGCAAATAGACTACGCCTCTTTCACTAATGGAAAGTTACTAACCACCGAACGAAATAAAATCATTATTGGTGAGAAGTATTATAATGAGATAAAGGATGAGTTAGATAGCACTGGTCTATATACCTTAGTTAAAGAAGGTGATCCTTTTGATTATAAGGTCTCCGCAAATATTCGATTATATATGAACCAAAATACTGGAATTTTGATTCTTTCGGGATTTACAGCTTTAATTATTCCTACAGAGGAAAAAGGTTCATTAGCTTTAGCATTACAAATATTCGATTCAAATGGAAAGGAATTGTCCACAATTCGCAGATCGGAAGAACATTCATTTATTGCTCAGATTTTACTCGTCTTCCTTATGCCGTTCGATTGGCCATTTGGGAAAGATGCAGAACAGAGACAAAGATTAATTCGTTCTGCTGTTAATGAATTCCGCCTATTGACAAAAGAAGTAAGCCGAATATGAGATATGTGAAAAGTCTTCCTGTTCATGGTTGATTTAATCATCTCACAAAACACCCAGTCGAGCACCTATCATCATAAATGCGTAAACTAATTTTACAAGGGTAATCAATAAATGAAGCGAATTTGTATCTTCTTACTAATTATACTTTCCATATCTAAATGTATTGCTGTGGATACCTTAGGTCTAACTGATACTTATAAAGGTGATGTTGCAAAGAAAAAGCTTCTTGATGCTGCCAAGATAGGGGATTATCTGATGGCAAACGCTTATTTCACTGCTCAGGGCTATACCGGTTCTGAACTTGAGTCATACGTAATCGCCGATGTTATTTATACTTCTTTTATAGATGAAGTGGTCTTCAATATCGATGAATCAAAGTATTACAAAAAGGCAGATGTAGATACATGTGCTAAAGTGCTTCAGTTCCTTGGAGTCGCTGTAGATATCGATTCATTTACTTCTTACATGAGTAATTTTAATTGTCGCTTAAGTCCAAATGATTTGCTTATCGACAAGAATATGGGTAAAAGTTCAAATAATCCGACTACGAATAAGTGATTAGAACGCTATTGCTTCCTGCTAATCTGCAATCAAGGATCACCTTACCTGAACATTTATCAAATACAGATCGCCAAATACTGATAGAGGAATTCATTTTGCGTTCAGTAAATTGATGTAGAGCGATACGGCAGGAAGGAAAACCTCTAAAACAGAACTCAGATTTATCTACTCAAAAAACTGTTTTAGCAATGGACATTCAGATTTTTTCAAAACGAAACTTTATTCGAACCTAAAATAGAAATCTATTTTGGAGAGTATCAATAAAAGAACCGATTTTCTCCAATGAAATTTTCGGTACATCACCATTTATTAATAATTTCAATTGGTCACCATTTGTTATCAAGTATTCTCTTAATGAATCATAATCGCTATATCGGTATCCTGCACTATCTATCGAATTTGAAAGTGCCCAAACCGCTTCTCGATCGATTAAGCCCATGTTCAATAAATCCACTTGCAATTCATTGGATATGCCAAATTGAAGAAGAGACGGCCAAATCAATATCGAATTTGAAAGCGAAGTTGTTTCGATACGAGTTTCTGCAATCTTTATAACCGTTGATATAATCCTATGTACATTAAACGAAAGGAAAAGATTTATTAAACGCAAAGATTGAAAAACTTCAACATTGATTTTAGCTGAAATTTCGGAATACCAATTTCCTTCGACCCACATTTTGATAGCTTCTTTAATATCGTCATTTGTGAGAGGCAAATCTCCATTATTGGACAAAAATTCTTCCAATTCAATTTTGTATTGATTCAAGTTAAAAAGAATCGTATCAAGTATGAAAGAAAGCCAATTTGAATCTAATGGATCCAATTGTTTTTGCCATATTTCATTTTGAAAATCTACCTTTTCATTTATATCTTTAAATAGTCTATACGTAGCACCAGACTTTTTGAGATACTTAAAGTCTCCTGTTTGGATTAAAGATTTAATTTTTTCTCCCCTGATTTCGAAAAGAGAATTCATAGTGCCTTTTTCTTCCGCGTTTAATTGTGCATATGAAAGAGTTTTAGTTAAGAGATCCGTAAGTAATTTTTCGAAATCACTTATCTCAAACTCTTCCGAAAGCAAATCTACAATAGATAAATCTATCGAATCGATTAGTTTTTGAAAAGTCTCGTCAGCTTCCTCTATAGTTTCTTCTGATAACAATATTCGTTGATTGATTATTTTCTGGGTTAATTCTTGGATTAGGTTATAAAGGGCCCCTCTGATTGGCTCAAAATTATTGTCCTTTATTAGCAGTTTGACTCTTTCGAAATCTTTCTTATTGGGAACAATAATCAAACCGCGTGTTTCTTTTCCTGCGCGGCCGGCACGACCAATTAGATTTTTTAAATCCCGAAGTTGAATAGGTTCACGTTTTTCACGCAACGCTGGATTAAATCTCGAAATGGAATGGAGCACCATCGTTTTGATAGGCAGATTTACTCCTTCTGCCAGAGTATTAGTGCATATTACTAATCTTATATGGCCCAGGCGCAGAGAATCTTCAATGATTTCTCTTACTCCTTGTGGAAAATCTCCGTGATGAAAAAGTAATCCCTGTGCAGCAGATTTAGTCAACAGATACTCTTCACCGAAAATCTTAGAAAAATAAGCCGTTAAACTATTCAAAAATTCAGTAGAAGCAAACTTTGTTAATGGATTTTCTTCGTAATAGGATAATTGAGCCAAAGCTTCCTCAACCAAGAATTCGACTCCGATATTGCCCCTTTTATGTGGAGCAAATAAGGCGACATTGCCGGACTTAATGGCCTTTAATGAAACTGCTACAGATAGGCCACCGTTAGAGTTTATTTTCTTCTTCTTTCTCTTTGGCTTAACTAAAGTAAGTTCCTCATCAAATAAATATTTATATAATTGATATCTTTGAGGATATTTTAGGGTAGGATTTACATCCAAGTAGTAGCCTGTTTTTTTAGTTTTCATTCTTTCTAAAAAAGCAAAATCCAGATGTGTAGGACGATAGTCGGAGTGAATGCTGGAGTTTTCACGCCCGCCTAACCAAATATTGACAATCTCTAAATTTGGAACAATTGCTGAAATAAAAATGAAACGAATGGAAGATTGTGTTCTGGACTTTAATCTCGTTAATAAAAGTTCGTAGCTTAGGCCTCTCTGCTTATCTTCCAAAAGATGTCCTTCATCACATATTACTAGTGAGAATTCTTTCAGAGCATCCGGCATGGAATTTTCGAATACTAAGAACTTTTCCGGAGTTGCTATTAGTAGATTAATCTCCGATAACGATCTTTTTTCATCTATAGTCGGAAAACTTCCTCCATAAATAGTCTTCGACTTAATTCCGAGACTTCCCAAACTTTTTGCTATAGAATTTTTTAATTCCGAAGCAAGCGCACGAAAGGGAGCGAGATAGAGAATTTTTGCATTTGGATTATTTTTAAATTCATTATAAATTATTAATTCATTCAAGGAACTCTTACCAGAACTTGTCGGCATCTGAAGAGTTGTCGTATTGCTAATTAGGATGCCTTTATTTAAAGCTTCACGTTGCGAAGGAAAAAATGTCCATATTGGAAATGCTTTATCTAAATTTTTCTTAACGAAGGGTTTCCAGAACGATTTAGAATTTCTCTGAATTAAAACGTCATACCATAGGTTATTCTTACTAAATTTCTTTATAAGAGACAAACCAAGGGAATATGAAAAATAGGTAGCGATATTCTTTTCAAATTGATTTTCAACTTCCTTTTCGAATGTTTCAATTAAAGATTCAATTAATTCAATATCTCCATTTTTTAGGAAATCATTCAAAATTCTGCAGTAGGGATTTTTGTTATCCAATTTTCGCGACAAAAAGCAAGAAAGGAAAATTTGAATTTTTTCAGGATATAAATCTGAAGGATACAAATTCGAAAGTATCCATGAAGAAGCGGGATAATCTGAGAGATAATATAAGCCCGCTGTGAAAAGCATATTTATTTTTTTATTAACACCATTAAAATGATCTCGCTTATTCTCTAACGAAAATATTTCCAGAGCTTTTGCTAACTCCAGACATTCTTTTCTTTCTTCTGCGGAAGTTATTTCTCCATTAATAAGAGAGAGCGCGTTGTTCATTATGCTAATATAAAAATAGTCGACTTTAGGTAAGAATGTATATTTTGCACGTTTGGAGGAAGGAAGCTGAAAATCTATGAAGGATTGCCATGACTCCGATTCAGCGATCCATATATTCAACATATTCGTCATACGTTCATTTCCTTAAGAATTAGTTCGAAAGTCTTCTCATAGATTTCCTGTAATTTACCAATGGAGAACACAACGACGGTTATGTTATGCTTATTATCGATAACCTTATTTACCTCTTCGTCTAAAAAATTTTTATCTATAAAGGCAAATGCTTTATATTTAATATCATAAATACCATTCTTTGCCGGATTTTGGTATCTTTCTAATAAGAGTTTCTCTTTAACATTTCCTTCCTTGGCATATTTTCTCTCTAACCATTTTAAAGTAAGCGCGAGTCTAAAGATTTTGTCATCGGCGGCCCCATCAACAGCTTCTTGGATCCTATGCCTTTTTTTCTTGTTCGTGGCTTTCATTTTTGATTCGATGGAAATTAAAAAATCTTCCTCCGTGGCTTTTTTGGGATTTTTTCTGTAAAAGAGAATTGCATCGGTATGCGGAGAAGCTTTATTTTTATCTTTCCACCTCCATTTTAATGGCCCGTTAACGGATTTCTTTTTTTGTTTAGATCTTTCGCTAGTTAAAAGGAAACTGCATATTTCGCCAAAATCGCCTGATTTTATACTTCCTTTATCTGGCAAAATGTATTCCTTAAGAAATTCAGAAGGAGAAATTTGATTTAATTGCGCTTTGTCCTTTAGCTCTTCATCGCTAATGTAAGATAATCTAAAACGCTCGAAAATACTTTTAATAAATTCTTCATGCTTATTATCCTTCAGAGAATACAATATATAATTTTTTTCATCCGTTCTTGTGAAATATTTCAGCATAGTCATAGTAAAAATATTTGAGTTAATTTTTGCCTACAATTGCCAATCTAAGAATTGTCTTCCGTCAAAATAGGGTTTGGTATAAAATTTTGCTGTCGTAACTGGTGATGAATGTCCTAAAACTTTTTGGGCCGCTATAGACCCGGCTTTATCCAGCAATTTCTGTCCAACCGTATGCCTCAAAGCATGCGGATGAACCTTCCTTCCTTGGCAGGTTGTTACATCCCAAGCTCCTACGATCCTCTGTAAGCTTCTGGTTGTCAGTGGGGTTCGGTTTGATTGATTTCTCTTTGGTCGAGAGAGAAAGAACATATCGGACTGGATCTTACTGGCCTTGTGATAATCCCTTACAGCTTTTAGAGCCTCGTCTGGTATTACTGCATATCCCAGGTGCCCGCCTTTCCGAATAAAAGTTATAAGAGTTTCACCTGTAGGAGCTTTTACTAATTTAGAAAACCGTAAAGAGACTATCTCTTTAGCCCGGAGCCCGGTTTTACTCAGAATAGAAAATAGAGCGCGATTTCTGTATTCTTCTTCCGTTTTTGGCTTAGAGAAGCGCTTAGAAAGGGATTGCATCGTTTGGTCCGTTAGACCCTTTCCAAACATTGGCGGGGAAGTAGGGGGACCGCCATTGCCTCCTTTTTTCTTTTTCCGGGCCGATTCTATATTTACAATTTTCTTAAAGTTAGGCGCAATAGGCATTTCAAAAAGTTAAGGTCGTTTTGGATCTTGTCAAGAAAAAGGATTGAAAACGAACGTTTGGATGAGATTTCCAATGTCCGAAATGTTCTCCAAAACGGACCTTGAATCAGGTTATCTTATATGAGATCTATTAAGAATATGGCAGGAATTAAAAGCAGAACATTAGGATTCAATGTTATCTAAACTTACATAAGTTCATAGTTATACGCCATTATGTTTAAAATAGTTCCAAAAACATTGCGATCAAGATTTCTTTCCAAGCGGAGTAACGAATGCTTTATCATTGGGAAATTTTCGTACAAACTGATTCAAAACAACCAAGATATTGCATTAGAAGGGGTACTTAAATACTATTTATCTCCTTTTCCCTATGCTGAGTTAAATACGCAACTTAGCTATCATTTGACAATATCATTTGGAAGCTGCGAAATCGCTATTGAAGAGAGAAAATATAGGGCTTCAATCTATCATATTTCTCACGTTGAAGGAAAAACATCTTTTAAAATTCGAATTGTTGAAAGTGTACTTATTGGAACTAATGCGAATGCTGATTTTATTCTCTGTCATATACCAAATTTTATAGATAATGAAGGTTTTGCTACTCGAACAGGCCGAGGCATTATACACGGGAGACTTGTTCTTGAAGATGAAGAATATAAGGTTATTTTAGACAAACTATTCGATTTTGATAGAATAATTAAAAATCTATCGTATTTCCCTGGAACATCAATAACTCATAAAGCAATAATTTGTAAGAAAAATGAACAAAAGATAACCTTTGATGAATTTGAAAAGAAGCTAAAGGATCTCGACCTTTTTCTAAGTTTTCTAAAAGGCAGTCGGATTAAGTCAATTTTACATCTGGGTTATAAAATTAACTACTTTGGAAGGCTTAAAATTCTAAAACGCCCATTCTTTATATTCCGAAAGCTGTTTCAGAAAGGTATATTTCGGAAAAAACTATCGCTTTCATTGAAGTACTTTTTTGCAAAGGAAGAAAAAATATGGGAATATTTGAGGTATGAACAAAAATTCGAATATTATAAAATTGATAGATCATTTTTTCGATTTGATATAAGCGAAGACATAATGAAACTTTATCCCAAATTTATCTCTAAAGTTGGCGACGCTAATTGGGGGAAGGGATTGAAATTAGTTTTGGATATTTATTTCCAAACAAATAAGAAAGATGCGGATTACATCACATTAATCAATATAAATCAAATTGTCTTTGAAGCTATTTCTTGGCTAAAATTTGTAGAGATTGATTGTAGGTATACTGCTTCGGATTATAAAAAATCAAATTTATATCCAGCACATAAGAAATTAAAAGAACTTTTAAATTGGTTAAACATATCTGATGTAATTCCAGTAGAGCTCAAAGAATTGCAGCAATTCGGGTCCTCAATAAATAAAAATTCAGCGTCTGAGGTAATAACATTTATTCGCAATCGTTATGTCCATCCCAGTCAAATTTTTGTTCTAAACTCTTTTTCGGAAAAAATGATGGAAGAGGCATGGACTTTGGGCTGTCACTATATCGATTTAATTTTATTGAGAATAATTGAGCATGACACTAATTATTACAATCGAATTAAGAATAAAATAGAACAGGTCCCATGGTAGAACAATCAACCGCACATAACTTTAGGTGCTCACACACGTGTAAAACTTCAAAACACCTTGTTTGTTAGTTACCATGCAAGTAGAAACTTAGGAGGTGCTTATGAGTATTAACGATGAAGAAATAATTGAAAGTTTAAATTCTTTTACTGAAAATGAAATGATAGACAAAATACTTATTCCACTTTATCAAAAAAGATTTGCGAATAAATTTTACGAGATTGAAAATACAGGAAAAAATAAACAAGAGGACCAAGGTATTGATATAACGTATTATGAATTGTCAACGGATATAAAAAATAGAGTCTATACTGGAATTCAAGTTAAGCAAGATGATATCACTACTGGTTCTGGCCAAAATGGTATTGCAAATATTATTAACCAAGCCACCCAAGCATTTTCTAAGCCCGTACATACTGTTAAAGATAAAAATATATATTACATAAAAACATTCAAAATCTTAACAACGAAAGGAATACTCCCTAAAGCACGAGCCAAAATAGTTGATCAAATGAAAGACAAAAATATTGAATTTATAGTTGGCTCTGACTTGATTCAGTGGGTAAGGGAAAGTTTTTTAGAAGAATTTATTAAGTTGTTCCCGAATCTCGGCTCAAATGAAATTGAATCTGATGAAGATTTATCTCCGTTCGATTTGATCGTTGATTATCTTAAGCAGAATTTCGAAGAGCAAATTGATACAGTCAAAAACTCCCTTCGACCTCTGGATGGCGAAAGTAAAAATATAATCTTCGCGGTTGTTGCTTACCGCTTGAACAATCCTTATGAAATAGCCAAACATGTTGGTAGTAGTAAGAGTTATATTCAAGATTGCATAGAGGGCTTACGTTCAGATAATTTACTGGATTACGATGAGGATGGAGAAATTATTCTTAAAACAAATGATTTTTCAGATATCGATGAGCTAATTGAGCAAGCAGAAGAGCGAATTAAGCAACTCGGTTATGAGAAAGAATTGAATGGTATTGAAATTATTGAAAGATTAGTTATAAAGACACGTTTCCATTAAATATTGGCACAGAAACTAACTATCATATCTGGCGTTACGTCCAGGCTTCGCCACATTTCGTTTTTTCAACTCGTCTTGCGAAACGAGCCTCTTGTCAAGTGCTTGCCATTGTATGACAATGCAATCCAAATCTATCGAGTTAGTAATATATATGAGCAATGATAAAATAATTTTAGAAATGAATGTCCAGATGACTATTATAGATAATCTGGGAATAAAAATGTATTCGAATGTAGAGGCAGTACTAGGTGAACTTATCTCAAACGCTTATGATGCAGATGCCACTGAAGTAAATATTCGGATTCCAACTGGACAGTTGAGCAAGGATTCTGAAATTATTATAGAAGATAATGGTAGTGGAATTAGCTTAAATGAAATCAATTCAACGTATTTAAATCTAGGAAGAAACCGCAGGGATGACCCGTCTACAGCCATTACTCCGGTGCACAAGAGAAAAGTAATGGGCAGAAAAGGGATTGGAAAACTCTCTGCATTCGGAATAGCTGATACAATAGAGATAACTACACAAAAAGATAAACTCGAAACAGCCTTCTTACTAAACATAAATGATATTCGAAAAACTCCGGTAACGGAAAAGTATAAACCATTATTTACCGTAGCCTCTGCGGATAATTCAAAGTCAGGGACGAGGATTAGGTTAAAAGATTTAACAAGAAAGAGAGGTTTTTCACTTCCCCAGCTTAAAAGTAAAATTGCGAGACGATTCTCTTGCATTGATTCAACTTTTCAATTATCCATTAATGGGAATAAGATAACTCCAGAGGAAAGAAATCTCAAAGATAGATGCGAATTAAAATTTGAGTATAAAGATTTAAAAATAGATCCAGAGAATGAGTTAATAATATCCGGATGGATCGGTACATTTCCCCAGCAAGTTCCAAGTGATATTGCACCTGGTGTCGTCATAATGGTTAGAGGAAAGCTTGCTCAGGAAGCAACTTTCTTTGATGCTCCGACAAGCGGTTGGATTAATATGGCTAAGTTTTATCTTGTTGGTGAGATTTATGCTGATTTTTTAGACGATGATGACGGTGAAGACTTAATATTAACAAATAGATCTTCAGTTGATTGGTCATCTGAGTTTGGATTGAAGTTACAGACATGGGGTCAAGAAGAGATAAAAAAAATAGCTAAGTCTTGGGGAGAAAATCAGAAGAAAAAGAAGGAAAAAGTAATTAGAGAAGATCCAGAATTTACTGATTGGCTTGAAGGTCTCTCAACGCCGGAGAAGAAGGTAGCGAACAAAGTCATAAATGCTATTACTGCTGATGGAGTTCTACCAGATGAAAGAGTTAAGGAATTAACAGGTTATATAAAGTCTTCATTTGAATTTCAAGTTTTCAAAGAATTAGCTGCTGTCATTTCTGAAGAGCCTACTGTAGATGATCGGAAATTGATCGAATTATTTGAAGAGTGGGATATAATAGAAGCTCGAGAAGTGCATAAAGTTGCCGAAGGTCGGTTATTAGCGATTCAGCAACTCGAGAAAATGATTGTTACCAATGCCCGCGAAGTGCCTGAAATTCATCAATTTCTAGCAAGTTATCCATGGATACTGGATCCGAGCTGGACGATTGCTTACGATGAAACATATTATTCTACGCTACTCAAAGATAATTTTAAAGAGCCGCAAGAAAAACCTGACATTAATCGGAGGTTAGACTTTGTTTGCATTGGAGCTGGGGATACAATACATGTTGTAGAGTTGAAAAGGCCTAGAGCAAAAATCGGAAAAGATGAACTATCGCAATTAGAAGAGTATGTTGCGTTTATTAAACAACAATTGGGTAATGCGCCAAATGGAAGAAGTTATCGATCAGCCTCAGGATACATTATTGGCGAAGATATAAAAGATGATTTTTATACAAAAGAAAAAATTGAGACCCTTGAAAAGAATCGTATGTATGTAAGAAAGTATGCTGACCTTTTGAGTATGGCGAAAAAGCTTCATCATGATTTCTCGGAAAAAATTAAATCAAAGTCATAAGATTATTACAACTCGTCGCTATCTGTACAAACGCGCCCACTCCAGATTTGATAAGCAATGCATACTTAGTTATCTGTCTGAGTTCTAAGAATTTACCTCACATAGATCTCCATTACTCTTTCTAGCTTTAGTTGATTGACATTTTCCTTAAAATAATGAGTTAGGAAGTTCTTGCAGATCTGGGCTTATCTATAAAGCTAATATCTTTATAGATAATTTACGAAAAATATATCGGAACTTTAAAGTAAATATTTGATTTTTTAGACGTTGTAGTAGGGAGTTGAGCTAGTTCTCGACAATTAATGCTAAAATTTGCTAAACTCCTTTGCTATCAAGTCGCTTAAGACTCCGTATTCGCAATGAAGAATATTAACATCTAATTCTTCTGCTTTTTTCTTAATTGAAGAAATGAAATTCTCTTTCCTTAATTGCTCACAATACTCGGAGAATATTCTATCTTTAAAATAATCAGGAGCAATGCTTCTTGTTAAAAAGAATGATAGTATACCATTTTCAATTATTTCTTTTAGTTTGTCATCTCCAACGAAGCTATCTTTAAAAGTTAAAAGATAATTGAAAGTTATTGGGGACCGAATATAGGGATTTAGATTCATTACTTGCGAAATTAGTAAAATTTCTAGTAGCTGGGAGATCCAGGCGAAAGAAGCCGATAGGAACAATTGAGCTTCAGATTTATTTTCGAGTAATAAAGTGGTACCCATTTGCTTTGTAAAATAATTTAGAATTTTTTCTCTAAGGGGTTTGTTTGCGTCATCGCGCCCAAATATTAGGGCCGTCGCTATATGAGGAGGCATAGCACCTTCAATTGATTCGAAATTTGAAAATTCTTTGCAAAACTCTTCGGTCGTTTCAAATTTTTTCCCGAAAGCGTCACTGATCGTATTCAAAAAAACTTTATGCAATAATTTAGCTTGAGCACCTTCGTCGCTTATTGCAATTTGCCGAACCGGTAGAATATAGAAATAGTTCCTATAATTTTCAAGAATATTGAGCACATCAAGATAAACTGTTCTTAAATATTTCTTTTGCGAATGCTCATTTTCTTTTTCTTCCGGCATTCTGAAGAAGCCGTCTAACTTTAGAAAAGGATCTGATATTATATGATAATCTCCTAACGATTTAAAATAAAAATATTCTTCTTTGGAAGTTCCTAGATAAATAGCTCCAGATAGATAGAAACAGACTCGATCTTTTGTCAGTTCATCTAATTCTAATTCTATAATTTCTAGTCGTTCGAGCCATAGATTTCTGATGCCGTCGATTACTTGTGTAATTTGTATGTAACTCAAATTGTCATTTTTTATAATTTCCTCATTATGTTTAAGATAGTGGTAATATTCTATTTGTGATTTTTGAATATTGAAGATTAGTTCGTCCGCCATGTTGATTATTCTAAAAACTTAGTTATGTTTTCGGGAACTGCAAAATTGCCTTTGATGAAAAGGAGGATTTTTCTTGTTAATAAGAGAATGTCCGATTTTACATCTGGTAAGTTTTGATCGAAGTTAATATCGGGGATGACGTGGAAACGGTGAGCGGGATTATCGCATATTATCATTGAGCTTTCTCTGATTGCACCCCAGAGTCCATGAGAGAAATTGGAATCATAATCGTAGAGCAGATCGTACAAATATTTCTCTCCCACTTCAATACTTTTTTCCCTAATCCCAAGTTTATCAAAGTATTTTAGATCGATATCTATGAATTCTTCCCATTTAATTTCGTTTACTAAGGCCTCAGCGATCGGTGGCAAAAAGTGAGATGATTCTGGGGGGTGAGTTTCGCGAGCTTTTAATAAAATTAGTTTATATTTGCTAATCCCGTATAACTTATAGTCAGTCCATATCGTTGGAATTACGCTTTCCTTCAGGGATAAGTATTTTAGCATTATATATATTTCTAAAATTGTTCTTGTTGCTTGTCTTCCTAATATGCAGTCGCCTAGGGATTTTGAAGCGACTTCGTTTAGTATCTTTAATACATAGGTCGCAGATCCCATTATGATTTCAAATTTTGTATTTTCCAATAAACTTTCTTTATTCAAATGAAGGATGTATTCTATCATTTTTTTTGCATTATTTATGAACGACTCGTAATCTTCCGTATCGAATTTATGAACGAGACTCATTGGGTTGCATCTTGTAATCATGCCAATCTTTCGCCAGAATTTTTCACTAAATATGTTGTTGCTGGCCATCATGGAAGTAGTTCCTTCGAGGCTTCTGATAGCTGGTCTATAACTTCGCATAATTTCTTCTTCATGCGATAGTAATGGATATTCCAAAATTGCTTTGGTTAAAATTTCAGAATCGTATGATATGTTGATCTTGTTTTGAGATACTAAAAACATGATCGTTAGGAATCGTAAATCGGTCGCTTCGTTTGACTGATGAGGTGAGAATTCTTCTATTGCATGTAGAATAACTTGAAGCCTATGTTCGTAGGTGAGTTCAGTTACATAGAAATATTCATTAAAAATAGGGTAATCTTCTCTCGAGAGCAAAATGGTTAAAGGGGCAAGCAGTTCTGGACCTACGTGGAGACGGATGATTTTGTAGATTTCCTTTTGCTCTTCAGTAGGTAGCGAAAGTATTTCTGATAATTTTGGAAGTTGCAACTGTTTTGTTGCCTTAGCTATTTCTGAAACTATTTTTAGTAGCTTATTGAGGCCTATTTCTCGATCAAAGTGAATTAAAATAATTCCTAACCAAAGATATTCTGGTAATCGGTTATCTGTCCATGAAGTTAGAGTGATGGTGTTTCCTAAACTATCATTGAAAGGTGTCTTTATGACTCCTTGCTTCTTATGTAAACGATGTTCACTTAACTTGCTTGAATTCCGTTTATCATTCATCTAGAATAATTCCACCTACTATTATTAAATGTCTTTCTTTGGACTTTTCTATTTTTTTAGAACGCTATATGTTCAATTTAATAAACTATTGCTAAGTGAATAACGTGTGCGTTAGGTCTCGTCAACGGTTTTTCAGGCTGATTCCGCATCCTCTTCATTTGCAAATTCAACCTGCGAAGGGAAAACTTCCGTTAAGCGTTGCCTGAATAAATCAACGACTTCATCGTACAAGTCTAAATTATCTCCTAACTTCTTTTGCATTATTTCCTCGATTATCTTTAAAAGCTGATTGAACTGATCGATGGTAACTAACTGACTTTTATGGTATTTTAATTTTTCATGCTCGCTCATGGACTTCGACAGAATACTCCACATAGACGTTAATTGCTCTACTGCATCCTTATCATGGATCAAAGGTATCGCAGACTGTAGGAATTCGACGGATAGTCCGATGGGATTGAACTGATCCGATTTGACTCTACTATTGAAGCGATTCTGTAAATCTTGTAGCAGTTTCTGAATCCTTTCTTTCTCTTCCTTTTTACGCGCGACCTCCACATACTGAGAAGGCGTTCCCCCGAGGATGTTCTCAAACACAAACTTGTAAGTGTTAATTTTCCCTTCTGAAAATTGGAAAGCGATCCGGATTGCACCCGCTTCCTCGGCACTTCCTTTGAATTTCCCTTTGTTCAATTCCTCGATTCGTTTTGAAAGATCCGAATGTGAGGATTCTATATATTTATTTATCAATCTATATTGTTTCAGTACCCGCTGGGAACGTTCTTTTTCGAGTCTGTACAAGTCAGACAGAGGACCTTCTACTTTTTTCGATTTTGACTTCTTATACTTATCTATGAGCGAATTGAATTCTCCTTCTTTCATCCATTCGTAGATTGTACTTCGGTGAATCCCTAAATCATTAGCTATGGAGATAGCCGAAAACCCAAGAGCTAATTTTTCAGCCGCTAATCTATATTTGCTCTTTGAATTTTTGTCGGATTTTGTCGGATTCTTCATAAACTACATCTCTTCCTTTTCTATGTCTTCATGATTAGAGTTATATTCTTTTTCCAATGATTTAAAATACTCAAGCGCATTCGCTTTTGCATAAATCTTACTAACATCCTTTCTATTAAAAAACTCCTTTTTCACTCTTCGAAAGCATTCAGCTCTAGCTGGATCTAAAGTCACCTTTTCTGAAAATATAGATTCGAAATATTTTTTCGCATTTCTAACTGCTTGCGTTTTTGTGATTTTTACATTTTCTTTTATATATTTGGTCATTTTAAGAAATGCTGCATACTCAGATATAATAGATGAGATAGCCTTTCTACGACCTTTGACTAGATCATCAAGGGATTCGCCCTCTTTAAATTTTGATGAATTGAAGTATTTGATAATGCGTTGTTTCGCCCCTTCGTTTTGCCTATTCGCATTATAATATAGCCTTCTTAAATCTTGACTTATCTCTCGAATCAAAAGCCAATGCGGATGCATATCAACCTTTGCTTTCACTCTTTTTTTGGCGCTCCTGCCTAATTGATGAAATTCCTTCTGCAATCGAGCAACCGTTTGACCTTTCGACTGAAAACCTTTAAGGGAGGCCTCCTGAGGAGGCCTGTTCTTTGTTGTTTCGATAAACCTGTTATAGTCAGCGATAATCTCATTTTTAACCGTACTTGGAAGTTTACTTTTTCTTTTTAGCTTCATAACCATATTTTCCCCCAATGGTTTTAATAATATCAAAGGCCATTTCTAAAACTTCCTCATCTGTGAAAAAACGCTTCAATTGCTTGACCTCATCGATAACAAGGCATTCATTTCCGCTTTCAAGCTTTCCTCCCTTATTCATTGGAATGATTGGTGCTCCCTTTAATCTGTGATACTCGTAAGTTCTTCCAGTAAGGTAGCATCTGAAGTCCTGTTGCTTTTCGACCCGATCGAAATCGGTACTTGTAAATTGGTATTTTTTTTCCCTTTTAGTTTTCATGCTCACTGCCATAGGTCTCTTACCTTTCCTAAAATTTTCCGTTGATGGAATAGAGAAGATTTGGATGGCTCGTGAAGATTCTTTTTATTCGGATATATCTGGTGTTGTTCCAAGATACAAGCGAGGGCCTGTCAGTCATTTTCACGATTCCGAGTGAGTTCCATATCCTCACTATTCGATAAACGGTTATTCTTGGAAGTGAGTGAGCTTGGATAATAGAGTTCAAATTTAGCCACTCATCTCCCTCAAAGGAGGACCAAATTAGATTGGCGATATGGCTATAATTCTTTTCTCTTCGCTTCCTGTGATACAATGTAGATTTACTAATCCAAAACTTATCATTTCGATCCAACTCCCTGTTGAGAGTTACATATCTTTTCTGAGTTAGCTTAGATGAGTGAAGTACCCGGAAGCGAACATTCAAATGCTCGCTCTTTTTCTTCCTTTGAGTAATGTCAGGCGGAATGTAGATATGCGGTAAAATTTGACTTTTTATCCAATTTTTTTGAAAAAAAGTTCGCTCATATCTCAGATTGACAATTAGCACATCGGTTGGTATCCTCGCTTTCAGCTCAAAAGCGGAAGAACGGCCGAGCGCAGCTGGCTGAGAAGTTCTCCCTTTTTGGTCTGGAAGCAAGGATACCCCATCCTCCCACACGTGGGTCGGCACCACCTCAATCCCCCTCTTTTCCCGGTTCGTTTCGATTAGCCGGTCCATTCCAAAAGCCTTCAGGTTCTTAAAGAAGCAATACTCGTCCAGGTAGAGCTGGGAATACTTTGGTTGGATGTATCCGTATTGGGAGAACGCCTGCTTGATTGCTCGGTGGTTTCCCTCCGCGTATTGGGCGTGGACTCCGTCCCTGCTCCACCGGTTCCGGGCCCATCTGTAACGGCTGTCCTTCGAACGGGCCGAGTGGTTCACCATCCGGTGGTTCCGGTATGCTGTTCCGAGCCACGTGTATGCGCTG